>JANNFW010000149.1:0-17183 GCA_031380235.1 Rhodoferax sp.
TGGCTGGCTGATTTGATGTCGCCCCAGATAGCCGACAAAGTGGGCAAGGTGTGGGGCCTGGGCTCAGACACCCCCAAAGACCCTGGCCCGTGGGAAGGCGAGCTGCGCAACATGTGGAAGCCCACCCAGGTGCCGCAGCTGTGGGTGCACGGCGGCAACCTGCACCAGTCGCGCCATTACTCGCAGTTTCTGTCGCTGCAATTGAAGGCGCGGATGGAGGGCCTCAGCACGCCGGTTTACAGACTGGCGGATACGCACCACACACGCTAATCACACGTGCACCGCGCGCGCTCAGGTAGTCGGGGAGGGTGCAAAATAGGCAATTGAATGTTTGACAATCGCCTGCATGTACCTTCCGCCCCAATTCGACTCGAAAGACACCGCGCTCGCTCAAGAGCTAATGCGGGATTACCCGCTGGCGACGTTGATCACGACGGATGACGACGGCTTTCCCGTTGCAAGCCATCTTCCGCTCAATTTGAAATGTGATGAAGACCCCTGGCGTCTCCTGGGTCACTGTGCGCGGGCCAATCCGCAATGGAAGTATCTGCAAGCGCGTCCGCAGGCGCTCGTGAGCTTCATGGGGCCGCAGACCTACATGACGCCGCGTGTTTACCCCGACCTGGCGCGCGTTCCCACCTGGCTCTATTTGGCCGTGCAATGCAAGGTGGAGGCGCGGCTGATCGACGAGCCGGTGCCCAAAGACGGTGTTTTGAAAAAGCTGATCAACGACCACGACCCCGCCTACGTGGCGCAGTGGATCGGTCTGGGCGAGGAATATCAGCACAAAATGCTCAAAGGCATTGTGGCTTTTGAGTTGACGATCACCTCGCTGCAATGCGCCATCAAGGTCAATCAACATCGGCCTGAGGCGCATGACAAGATGCATGCGCTGTTCAAGGGCGGCAGCGTCAATGAGCGCCTGATCGCCAGCTGGATGGAGCGCTTGGATTTGGTCAAATTGAACAACACACAGGAGTAATCTGATGCGAATGATTTTTGGCGTTTTGAGTCTGCTGTTTGTAGTCGCGGTGATTGCGTTCATGTCGAAAAAGCAGGTTAGTTCGATTAGCAATATTGACGTCATTGGCAAGGTGCCGGGTGCTCCCGCATCCAGCGCCGCACCGTCGGGCAATGTGCAACAGCAGTCGCAGCAGATTCAGCAGCAATTCAAAGCTGCTGCTGAGGCCGCCTTGCAGCCGACGCGCACTGAGCCTGAGACAAAATAGCTGGAAAGGCGCTAAAATTAACCTACGAGTTAATTTTTATCGAAAATGCTCTAAAAATTACCAAATTTTAGATAAAATATGCCTCCAGCTCTCGAATAATATGCGTAATAAGCTATTATTATTATAGCTACCCCGTTGAACACTTTGATCTTCAATGACCGACTCCGACTTAATGACCGCAGCCCTCGCGCAAGCCCGCCTGGCAGGTGTGGCAGGCGAGGTTCCCGTGGGTGCCGTCGTGGTGAAAAACGGTCAGATTATCGCAACGGGCCGCAACGCACCCATCGCCGCACACGACCCCACGGCGCATGCCGAGATCAACGCGCTGCGCGAGGCGGCGCGCGTACTGGGCAACTACCGGTTGGACGGCTGTGAGCTTTTTGTGACGCTGGAGCCGTGCGCCATGTGTGCGGGCGCGATGCTGCATGCGCGGCTGGAGCGCGTCGTATTTGGTGCGGCTGATCCTAAAACCGGCGCGGCGGGCTCGATAATTGACGTGTTGAGCCACAATCAACTCAACCACCAAACGGCAGTGAAGGGCGGCGTGCTGGCCGATGAATGCGGCGAGTTGCTGCAAGGCTTTTTTCAAACCCGACGCAGCAAGGCCAAGGCTGAAAATCAAATGAACCACCCCCTTCGAGACGACGCGCTGCGCACGCCAGATTCGCAATTCGCAAACCTGCCCGGCTACCCGTGGGCTCCTAACTACGTGAGTGATCTGCCATCGTTGCAAGGGCTGCGAATGCATTATCTGGACGAGTATTTGGGCCAGGGCAGGGCGGACGCAACAAACGAGCAAACAACGTATCTCTGCCTGCACGGCAACCCGGCATGGAGCTATCTTTATCGCAAGATGATCCCGATTTTTCTGTCCGCAGGCCATCGCGTGGTAGTCCCGGACTTGATTGGCTTTGGCAAAAGCGACAAACCCAAGCGCGACGATGCACACAGCTTCACCTGGCATCGTCAGACGCTGCTTGAGTTGATAGAACGGCTTGATCTGAAAAACGTCGTTCTGGTCGTGCAAGACTGGGGTGGCCTGCTCGGCTTGACGCTGCCGCTTGCGAAATCAGAGCGTTACAAAGGCCTGCTGGTGATGAATACGGTGCTGGCCACGGGTGAGCAGCCGCTGTCACCGGGATTTTTAGCCTGGCGCGAGATGTGCGCCAAAAACCCGCAGTTCGACATTGCCAAGCTGTTCGCGCGCGGCAACCCGCAGATGAGCCAAAACGAGTGCGCTGCTTACATGGCCCCGTTTCCTGATGCAGGCCATCGCGCTGCCACCCGTGCGTTCCCAGCGATGGTGCCCGAACACATCGATTCGGACGGTGCATCGGTGTCGCGTCAAGCGCGCGACTTCTGGACGAACCAATGGACGGGCCAGACACTGATGGCGATTGGCGGAAAAGACCCGGTGTTGGGGCCTGTGGTGATGCATCACTTAAAGTCGCAGATCCGCCATTGCCCTGAGCCAATTCTGATCCCGGCTGCAGGCCATTTTGTGCAGGAACACGGGCAAGACATTGCGCAGGCGGCGGTTGCGTACTTCAAATGACTTCAATGACAAAAAAACACATCTATATCTATTCGCCGTCAGGGGCCGTGCGCGACAAGTCGGCGTTTCGGCGTGGTGTCGCTCGGCTCAAAACGCTGGGGCACGAGGTTGAGATCGATGCCGATGCACTGACCAGCCACCAGCGCTTTGCGGGCGACGATGCAACGCGTTTAGCTGCGATTCACCGCGCAGCGGCCAGCGGCTGCGATGTAGCGATGATCTCGCGTGGCGGCTACGGCTTGACGCGGATTTTGGATGGAATCAACTACAAAGCGGTGGCCAAGTCCATCGACAGAGGCACACAGTTTGTGGGCTTTAGCGACTTCACTGCCTTCAGTTTGGCGGTTTTGTCCAAGACGGGCAAACCCACATGGGCGGGGCCAGCGCTGATTGATGACTTTGCTGCCATCGGCCTCGATGAACCGGATGCGCACGGCCACGTCACCCAGTCCAGCGGGCCAGATGACATCATGGAAGATTGCTTCAACGACATGATCACCGGCCAAGGGGAGGGCGCCGGTTGGCGGTTGGCTAAGGAGAGCCGTCATAACACAACGCCCACCCCCACCCTTACTTCCATCCACATCAAGAATGCGATGTTGTGGGGCGGTGACCTGGCCGTGCTTAGCGGCTTGGTGGGCACGCCATTTTTTCCTACAGTGAAGGGTGGCATCCTGTTTTTGGAAGACGTGGCCGAGCACCCGTACCGCATCGAGCGCATGCTGACGCAGTTGCTGCTTTCAGGCGTGCTGGCACAGCAAAAGGCGATAGTTTTGGGTCAATTCACCCTGTACAAACTGGGTAAACACGACAGGGGTTTCAAGCTGGAAACCGTCGTCGATTGGCTTCGCGGTCGGCTGAAAGTCCCGGTGCTGACCAATCTGCCGTTCGGCCATGTCGCCACCAAAGTGGTGCTTCCGGTGGGTGCCAAGGTCAATCTGGTGGTGCAAGACCGCGATGCGTTCATTCTGTGGGGGCATCAGCACTGAAGTTGGCTGCACTGTTGGATTGACCCAACCACAAACCATAGCATTTGCCCTAAACTGCACGCGGCGGCATCAACATTCAAATGCTCGCATCAAAGGAAGAACAAAGGGAAATGGGTGCTCAGACCACGGTTCAGACAACGGTAGTTTTTGCCGATCTCATGGGGAGCACCAGTCTGTTTGAAGCGACGGGCAACGCTGTGGCAACGCAGGCAGTGACCCAGCTGACCCAGTGGATTTGCAAAATCTTCGTCTCCCACGGTGGCTACATCGTCAAAACCTTGGGTGATGGCGTGTTGGCCACGTTCGAAGACGGCTCGCGCGCCATTGATGCCGTAGTGGACTTGCAGCGACTGCATCAAAAATCGACGGCTTACACCGCGAAGGGCATGCACATGCCGATTCGCATTGGCGTGGCCGGTGGCGAGGTGGAGATGGTCGCAGGCGACTGCTACGGCGATGCCGTCAACGTGGCGGCGCGCTTGAGCGATTTGTCGGGCGCACACCAAATCTGGGTCACCAACACGCCACAGATGAACACGGTAGATCGGGCAGGCGTGCGTTTTCGCCCTTTGGGGCCCATCAACATTCGAGGGCGGGCCGAGCCTTGCTCCGTGCACCAAATCGAGTGGAAGGTCGATGAATCCACCGACTTTTTGACGATGCAGGCCGATATCGAAACCACCGCACCCAGAACCGGCAGCGATGCACTGGGCGGCGAGATCACGCTGACCTGGCTGGACACGGCCCAAAAATTCCACTCCTTCGATTTGCCGATCCACATTGGCCGGGTACGCACAGTGGAATTTGTGGTCAATGATCCGCGCGTGTCCCGCGAGCACGCCCGAATCGACTGGCGCAATGGCAGCGTGATCTTGGTCGACGTCAGCACCTACGGCTGCTGGGTGCGCTTTGAAGGCAGCGGCTCAGACCTGCATTTGCGCCGCAATGAGTGCGTGCTGCATGGCCGCGGAGAGATCGCGCTGGGCTCGACGTTTTCAGACCTCAGTGTGGCCAGCGTCGGGTTTGCGGTGAAGTAGTGCGATGTTGACTCAGGTTGAAGAAATTGAAATCAATAAAACCGGTATCTTACTTAACATAATATACATCGTATGAAGTACGATGCTGGGAAAAAGCGTGCGGCACAAACCCGCGAAGCGCGCAGTGTCCAAGGCTCGCGCTTCAGAATCCTGCTCAGCGACGCGGGCCTGTCGTTGGATGAAGCCGCGAAGCATCTTCATGTGACACCCAGGACGATTCGGTACTGGGTTTCCGGCAAGGTCACGGTGCCGTATTCGGCCTACAAGCTGCTGCGGGTAATGCGCCTGTTTGAGCTCCCGTGCAAAGGCTGGGACGGCTGGTACATGCATTCGGGGCGTTTGTGGAGTCCTGAAGGCCATGGGTTCGTGCCTTCAGACTCCAACTGGTGGGGTCTGTTGGTGAGAAAAGCACGTTTGTTTGAACAGATGTATGAACGAGAAGGTCAGTTTCGCGCCCTGATCGACAGGATGCAGGGGGCCGGTAGCGACGCGGCGACGCCGGTCCAGGGCGAGCTTGCTCGTACGGACGGCGGCGGCGCGGCGCGACCGAACGACGCAGTCGGGCGGGCGGCGTAGCCGCCCGGCCTAGATTTATCTCTATAACACTTTAGAACACACAACATGAAAAAGCGCCCTTCTTCATTGGAGAAACCAAAATGCAAACTGCTATGAATAATTGTCAGTGTTCACTAACATCATCCTCTTTTGAGCGTTCACCCATCCTGGTCGCGCTGGACGTTCTGAACGAACGCCTGGTCAATGCTGACTCGGTTGGACAAGCGCTTGAACTAGCCGCTGGGGAAAACCCGCCCGCCTGGGTTCACGTCTTCAACACCCAGCTCGAATCTGTCCGGCAAGCGTCAGAGTCCCTCGAATGCCTTTTAAGGGGGTATGGGGGGCCTCCCCCATGTGAGCGAAGCGATGCGGATGGAGGGGTACCCGACAGCCCTCCAACGTCTCAGGAAACCCCCTGCCCGTCGATCAGGCCAGGATCGCCCCAAGGCACCCAAGCCTCGGCGCGTCCCTTCAGCTTCGGTCTGAACGCGCCTCAACCATCGCTTGAAAAACCGGATGTCGCGGCGTAGCCGTCCCCCTTTTTTACCAAACAATGAAGGAATTTCCAATGAAATCAACAGCTTACAAGTCTATACATCGTATGAAGTCATAGACGTTGTTCAATCACCATTTCCCCTTGGGCTGCTGACCGCGTACAAACGCTGCAATGATCTCTGCGGAGTCGACTCGTTTGTCGCGTTGGGCAAAATCGATGGCGGTCATGCCCTGGATGTTCTTCAATGACGGGTCGGCACCAGCTTCGAGCAGAAGTTTAACGGCTGAAGGTGTGCCGTACATGGCGGCCATCATCAGCGGCGTGCTGCCGTTCGGCGATGCGGCGTCGATGTAGGCATGGTTCTCCAGCAGGACGTTCATGACCTCCAGGTGGCCCCGGGTGGCGGCGTAGTGCAAAGGTGCCCAGCCGGGTTTATTGACGTCGGCGCCGCGTTGAATCAGCTTCACAACCACGGGCAGCAAGCCTTTAAGGCTGGCTAACATCAGCGGGCTTTCGTCCGCCGCGTTGCGTGATTCGACGGTGGTTTTTTCCCAATCCATCAAAACGGTCGCGACCTTCAATGACGGCTCTTGCAACGCCACATGCAGCCCGTGCAGCCCGTTTTCGTCCCGCGTGTTGGCATCAAACCCGCGTTTCAGCAAAGTTGTAACAGTGCTGATATCGTCCTTTTTAATGGCTGCAAAAAAATCCTCGTAGGACCCAGCGAATACCGAAAATGACGCTGATAAAACAGACAGATAGAGAAGTTTCTTAAAGTGATTTATCATGTTACAAACTCCGGTTTGACGGCTTTGAAAAGCACCTCAAAGTTACGGCTTGTGTGTTGTGCAATCTCGTCCACACCGACATTTTTGATCCGCGCCAATTCTTGTGCAACGTAGGGCACGTACGACGGATTATTGGTTTTACCGCGCTTGGGCACGGGCGCAAGATAGGGGCTGTCGGTCTCGATCAACATTCTGTCCAGTGGCACAAACGCTGCAACGTCACGCAAATCCTGCGCAGTTTTGAAGGTCAGGATGCCCGAGAACGAGATATAAAAGCCCAAATCAAGCGCCGCGCGGGCCACTTCAGCAGTCTCGGTAAAGCAGTGAAACACGCCGCCTGCACTGCCAGCGGAGCCGTCTTCGCCCTCCTCCTTTAAGATCGACAATGTGTCTTTGGACGCGCTGCGGGTGTGGATAACCAGCGGTTTGTCCAACTTGCGTGCCGCGCGGATGTGGGTGGTAAACCGGTCACGCTGCCACTGCATGTCGCCCCACGTGCGCTCGCCCAAGCGGTAGTAATCCAACCCGGTTTCGCCAATGGCGACGACGCGCGGCAGTTGGCCGCGATTGAGCAAGTCATCAAGGCTGGGTTCTGTCACACCCTCGTTGTCGGGGTGCACGCCCACCGTGGCCCAAAAGTTATCGTATTGGGTTGCCAAACTATGAACATCGGCAAACTCTTCCAGCGTCGTGCAGATGCACAGCGCGCGCTCAACTTGAGCCACCCGCATCGCCTCACGAATCTCGGGTAGTTGGCTTTTAAGCTCGGGGAAAGTCAGGTGGCAGTGGGAATCTGTGAACATGATGACAAGGCTCGCTGCGCATGCGAGCCCGCGATAACTAAATGGTCTGCGTAGGCCGATCCGTGCTCAGGTGGCCACCCAACATCTCTTCAATCTTGGTTTTCAGCGCCTTGGACTTTTCATCTTTTGGGAAGAGGATTCCCACACCCTGTGTGCGGTTGGCTGATGCCTTGGCGGGTGTCACCCAAGCCACCTTGCCGGCAACGGGATAACGCTGCGTGTCATCCGGCAACGACAGCAAAACATAAACATCATCCCCCAGCTTGTATTCCTTGGAGGTGGGAATGAAGATGCCGCCCTCGGAAAACAAGGGAATGTAGGCGGCGTACAGCGCTGCCTTCTCCTTGATGGCAAGTTGAATAACGCTGGGGCGGGGTGTGGTGGAGAGGGTCATGTCTGGTATCTCACACCCTGGAGTTTAGAATGTTTTTGGCTTGACTGACCAAAGCTTCCATCATCAGCCCGGCGTTGAACGGGTGCTCCATGGTTCGCGTGGCAGCTGCCAAGTCCTTTGACCATTGGCTCAGAGCGGTCAGCGTGGGCACCTGTGCATTCACCGCCAGATTGCCAGACTCAAAAAAACGCGGCGCGGCACCCGCCTTTTGCGCCATCAAATCATGGCAGAGCTTTTGCAGTGCGTCGATGGTTTGAACGGGTGTCCAGTCTTTCAGGACGTTGATGTCGCCACGCTGCATCGCTTTGGGCAAGGTTGCCCAACTCGCCGGGTCGCGGCCCGAAGTCACAAACTGCACAACATCTTCAGGCCGTGCTCCCGATGCGCGCAGCAGTGTGGCCGCAGCCTCCTTGTTGATGCCTTGCGTTTGCAGCCAGCTTAAAGCCGCGTCTGGCGCAGGCCACAGCATGGTGTGGCCCAGGCAGCGGCTGCGGATGGTGGGCAAAAGCTGGTGGGCGGACTCGCTGGCCAGCACAAATTTGACATCGCCGGGTGGCTCTTCCAGCGTTTTGAGCAGCGCATTTGCCGTTATGTGGTTCATCCGCTCCGCCGGGAACACCAGCACCGCCTTGCCACGCCCACGTGCGCTGGTGCGCTGCGAGAACTCAATCGCCTCGCGCATGGCATCCACGCGAATCTCCTTGCTGGCTTTGCGTTTTTTGTCGTCGATGTCGCTCTGCGCCTTTTCACTTAGCGGCCAGCCCACCTCGATCATCACGGTCTCGGGCATCAGCACGCACAGGTCGGCATGGGTGCGAACGTCGATTGAATGGCAACTGGTGCATTGGCCGCACGCGCCGTGGGCCGTGGGTTGTTCGCACAGCCACGCGCGCACCAGATCGAACGCCAGGCGGTATTGCCCCAGGCCCGACGGTCCCGCTAGCAGCCATGCGTGGCCGCGCTGGGCCAGCAGACCTTCGAGCTGCTGGGCGATCCACGGCGGCGCAGATGCCGCAGGCGTATTCACGTCAGTCAACTCGGCCCTCCGTTGGCCGCCACCATGATCGCCAACCAGCCCCGGCGCACCATGGCCAGCGTGATCTGCTGCCAGACTCTGTGCTTGGCTTGAGCGGCATCAATCTTCACGAACCGCTGCGGATACTGCGCTTGCCGCATGGCATAGCCAGCCGCCACTTTTTGAAAGAACTCGATGGGCTGGGCTTCAAATTTGTCGGGGACGCGCGCACCCGCAAGTCGTTCTGCCGCCACTTCGGGGGCCACATCGAACCACACCGTCATGTCCGGCTGCCTGACAGCAACGGTCACCGGATCGGCGGTAGCGCCAAGCTTTTTTTGCACCCAATGCTCCAGCATGACCAGCATCTCCAGGTCAAGCCCTCGCCCGCTGCCCTGATAGGCAAAGGTCGCGTCAGTAAAACGGTCGCACAGCACCACTTCACCCCTGGCCAGGGCGGGCTCGATCAGGCTTTGCAAGTGATCGCGCCGTGCGGCAAACACCAATAGCGTCTCGGTGATGGCATCCATCGGGTCGTTGAGCAGCATGCCCCGCAGCTTCTCGGCCAGTGGTGTACCACCGGGTTCGCGGGTTTGGGTGACCACCCTGCCCTGCGCTTCAAACGATTTGGCCAGCGACTCGATATGAGTTGATTTGCCAGCACCGTCGATGCCTTCAAAACTGATGAAAATTCCGCTCATGGATTAATTTGGGGAGCAATTGGGTCTACTTACCCCGTTGAAACTTATTGACCGCGCGATTGTGCTCTTCCAGCGTCGCGCTGAACTGACTGGTGCCGTCGCCGCGCGCCACAAAATACAGCGCCTTGGTTTGCGCGGGCTGCACGGCGGCAATCAGCGCCGCGCGGCCCGGCATGGCGATGGGTGTGGGCGGCAGGCCAGGGCGGGTGTAGGTGTTCCAGGGCGTATCGGTCTGCAAATCGCGCTTGCGCAGGTTGCCGTCAAACTTCTCGCCCATGCCATAGATCACGGTCGGGTCGGTTTGCAGCAGCATACCGATGCGCAGCCGGTTGGTAAACACCCCGGCGATTTCAGCGCGGTCACTGCCCTGCCCGGTTTCTTTCTCGACGATGCTGGCCAAAATCAGCGCTTGCTCAGGCGATTTCAGCGGTGTGTCGGGCAGGCGCGTACTCCAAGCGGCTTCGAGATTTTTGTCCATCGCACGAAGTGCGAGCTTCAACACCGCCAGGTCGCTGACTCCTTTGGCAAAGGTGTAGGTGTCAGGGAAAAAGCGCCCTTCCGGGTTGACGCCCGGTTTGCCAAGTTTTTGCATAATGGCCTCTGCATTCAAGCCGCGCGTCTCCTGTTTGAGCTGCTCGTCTTTGGCGAGCACCTCGCGTATCTGCGTAAAAGTCAGCCCTTCAATCAGCGTGATGCTGCGCAGCGCCTCTGCGCCGCGCACCAGCTTGGACAAGAGCGTGCGCGGGGTTTGCCCAGGCTCGATCTCGTAGCTTCCCGCTTTGATATTGCGCGACTGGCCCGACATCCGAAACCACCAGTACAGCAGCAAAGGGTCGACCTTCACACCTGCATCCGCAACCGCCAGCGCGACCACGCTGGGCGAGCTGCCGGGCTCGATGGTCAAGTCCAAGATGTCCGCACCCTGCTTTAGCGGTTGATGCACCCACCACGCTACCCCACCGCCCAGCGCACCGAGCGCCAGCAGCACAATCACAAAAAACACCCCTACTTTTCTCACAGCCTCTGCCCGTCTCGAATATTCAATCATTGATCATAATTCAGCCTATGACTCATGATGTAACCTCCTTTTATCGCTTGGAGGGTGTCGCGCCCGTTCGCTCCTTGGGCATCATCAAGGTCGAAGGCCCTGATGCCGCCAGCTTCCTGCAAGGCCAGTTGACGCAAGATTTCGTCCTGCTCAAACTCGGCGAGGCTCGCTTGGCCGCGTTCTGCTCCGCCAAGGGACGCATGCAGGCCAGCTTTGTCGGCTTTAAGCGCAGCAGAGACGATGGCGAGAGCGAGATCCTGCTGATGTGCAGCCTTGATGTGTTGCCCGCCACGCTCAAGCGCCTGTCGATGTTCGTGATGCGAGCCAAAGCCAAATTGACCGATGCCACGGATGATTTTTTAGTCGTTGGATTGGCTGGCGATGCTGCAAAGAGCCTAAGCTTGAAAGCGAACACGCCTTGGCTGACAGCCCCGGTCGGCGCGGGCACCGCGATCTCGCTGTACCCCGCAGCGTCCGTACGGCGTGCTTTGTGGGTCGGTCCGAAAAACACAGCGCCCCCTACTGGCATTGCGCTCGACGAAGCCCTGTGGGCCTGGAGCGAAGTGCTAAGCGGCATCGCGACCATTAACGCCAAAACGGTAGATGCGTTTGTCCCGCAAATGCTCAATTTCGAATCCGTTGGCGGCGTCAACTTCAAAAAAGGCTGCTACCCCGGCCAGGAAGTTGTGGCGCGCAGCCAGTTCCGGGGAACGTTGAAACGGCGTGGTTACATCGTTCATGGCGACGCACCGATGGCCTCTGGCCATGAAGTCTTTGCGTCAACCGACACAGAACAACCCTGCGGCACCGTCGCCCAAGCAGCAGCTTGCCCCGCTGGCGGGTTTGATGCGATTGTGTCGATGCAGGTGGCGGCAGCGGCTGCGGGTGGATTGACGCTGGGTTCGGCCGATGGAGCGAGGCTGGAGTTGCAGGCGTTGCCTTATGTGTTGCTAGATGATGTTTAGGGACTTGTTGCGCCAGTGGATAAAATACGTCAACATACCCTTTTTAGGTATATTTAACATCAAAACATCCACAAATCCTGAAAATATGACTAAATTGCCTTCTAGCTCTCGAATAAACTACATAGTATGCTATTATTTTTGATAGACGCTGTCGGTCGTACTGAGTTCAACGCGATTACGTCCGCCTTGCTTGGCGGCGTACAGCGCCTGATCTGCGCGGCGCAGCAGATCTTCAAAACGACTGTCGTTGGGCGAGATCACGCTGATGCCGATGGAAACAGTCAGCGCCAACGGCACGCCACCGACATTGAACATTGACTCGTCAATTGAGCGTCGCAGCCGCTCACCAGCGCTGCGGGCTTCATTAACGCCCGCGCTTTCCAGAATCACCACGAACTCCTCGCCGCCTTGGCGCCCCACACGGTGGGGGCCGCGACACTCGCGCGCCAGGATACCTGCGATGTGCTTGAGCGCCAGGTCACCGCTGTCATGGCCGAACCGATCATTGACGGCCTTGAAATGGTCAATGTCCATCACCCCCAGCGCAAAGGATGTGCGGTTGCGCTTGGCCATGCTGAAAACAGCTTCCGCGTGCCCTGTGATTGCGCGCCGATTCGGCAATCCGGTCAAAAAGTCAGTGGCCGCTGCGCGCTCCCATTGGCCCTGAAATCGCTCCGCGCAAACCAGCAAAAAAGCGGTGGTGCCAATCAGTGGCAATATGCCTGACACGATGGGGAAGGCCCAGTTCATCCAGCTCGTGGTATCAAGCAGATTTTTGACATCGCCTGCAAATTGCACAAAGAACACGGCCCGAAGCCCAATGAAAACAACCACGACAAAGAAGATGCCCGCCAACAAATAGTGGCCTTTGGGCTGTTCTGGCGGTGCGCTGCGGTACATCGTCAACCCTGACGCAATCATGCACACGCTACTGCACGCCGACACAATCACCACCCGTGCGACCAGGCTAGGCACGAATGCGACGAAGTAGTAGAGGCCAAGCACCGTCACCACGACCGGGGCGAAGATCCACCGGGTATCCCTCAAGCCATGAAATCGGCGCACAGAGCGCCAATAAAGCGCCAGCCCCAAACACAGACAGCCGTTGCCTAGCGGCAGAATGAACTGGGGCGGGAATGACTCCTGCATCGCGTACATGACCGCCGCAACGGCTAAAAGCAGTGTGCCGATGCGCCAGTCCACCGAGCTGGGTCGCACATCGGGCGACACGGCGCTGTGCATGAGGCCCAGCACACTGCCGTTGAGCAAAATCATCAACGTCATGATGACGAAAGCGGTTTTTGGATCCATGCCGTGGGCTAGCGCCTCATTCCTGTTCGCCTGGCTTGTTTTCGAGTGGCCGAAAGTATTGCCGACAAGATCAAGAGGCCACCACGCCCACCTCCACGCGCCGAGCCTCCTGCGACTTGCCACTACCTGTCGTCTGCGCCGGCTTTTGCAGGATGATGCGGTCCTCGGTCACGCCCAATTTTTCAAGGGCGTTTGCTACGGCCTGTGCCCGGCGCAGCGCCAGTTTTTGATTGTTGGCGAGGTTGCCAGACGCGTCATGAAAGCCCGAGACGGATGCTTTGGCACCCGGATTGGCTTTGAGGTGCTTGACGATGCCCGCCAAACTGCGTGTGCCGCCTTTAGGCAGGGTGGCCTTCTCAGAGCCGAAGTAAATCTTGGCGACGGGGACTGCCGAAGAGACGGCCAACGGCACGGCGTTTGCCTCGGGTGCTGGCGCAGTGGCTGGTGCGGGAGCCACTGCAGGTTCCGGCGCGAAGGCTGGGGCAACCGAAGGTGGGGATGCGATCACGGGTGCAGGCATAGGCGCAGTCGCGGGTAGCGACTCAACTGTGGCCGCTGCGCGATCCGCCATGGTGTGCGTCGGCGCACACTTGGAGCCGCCCGGTCCGTAGCCCATCAGCCATGAAATCAAGAGCGCCAAAGCCAGCCCAATTGCCACCCAAAGGTGTAAGCCGCTGCGAGAGCTGCCGTTAAGTTCAGTTTGAGGGGTGGTGGTCATTACAGTTCTCCCTTGCCGCTTTTGTCGACACCCGCACTCAGCTCATCTTGCAACTTGCGAAGTGCGTCCCACCGGTTATTGGCGGCCAGATCGGCCTGGCGAGCCCAGGTGGATGGGTTGGCTATCCTGAAATTTGGCCCTGCTCGGTCAAGGATCGCCTGCATGCGTAGCTGCGGCGTTTGGGCAAGCTCCCAAAACATGCGAATGCCGTCGGCTTTGAACAGAGCGGCAATCTTGGGCCCAATACCTTCAATGATTTCAAGATCATCCATGCCGCGCACCGAGAAGCCCGCGGCAACAGCGGCTTGGCGATCCAACAAGCGATCCAGCGCGCGATCCATGATCCTGTTGGTGAGCTTTTCCGGCACAGGCTGGGGTGGCGGATCGAGCGGCTTCAACGATGCACTCGCCGTGCTATAGCTGCTCCCGGGCGGCACGGGGTTGGGCACCGAGGGCGGCACCGACAACAGCGCCTGCCGGGCCGCATCCGCTTTCAAACGGGTGACTGCGGCCTGCAGCGCAGGAATTTGCGCTGCTTCGGCCTCCAGCACTTGGATGCGGTTCAGATGCAGGGGGTTGTCGACGGGTTTCTCGACGACGCGGTCGACGATACGGTCTACTGGCCTGTCCACAGGCCGATCCACGATCTTTTCGACAAGCTTTTCGACGATCACTTGCACTGGGCGATCTACGACTTTCTCAACGATGCGCTCCACCGGTCTGTCAATGATCTTCTCAACCACCCGCTCGACCGTCACCGTCTGCTTGCCGTTGCGTCCCAGCCACCAGCTTGCCAGCCAGCCCAGAAGGCCTCCGAGCAAAAGCCACCACCACCAGCAACCGTAATTCGTCATGTTGTTGTCCTTGTTTGTGCGCGCTTCGCGCTGCGTTTATTGTGAATCTTCTGAATTTGACAGCGCGAATGGTACTGTGACTTCAATGCCCAATACGTTTGTAAATGTGCCTCAATATACCCACTAAAGGTATATTAATCACGATTTCAAGCGTCTTGAAGCATATTGGCGATATTTTAGTGCCTTAGCTCTCGCACTTATTGCACATATAGCTATATAATTAATAGCAAAA
This sequence comes from Rhodoferax sp., assembly GCA_031380235.1. Classification (GTDB taxonomy): domain Bacteria; phylum Pseudomonadota; class Gammaproteobacteria; order Burkholderiales; family Burkholderiaceae_C; genus JANYCG01. The sequence continues at coordinate 14,691 of JANNFW010000149.1, forward strand.
AAAGAAATCTATATTCCCAGAAAAAATAACAAAATCATAAAAAAGTAGTTTGAGATATATGCTTTGCCCGGCAAACTCTGCTGCATGCATGATTTGGCGTTTGTCTTCGCGGGGTTTTTGGTGGGGCTCGTGGTGGGCCTCACCGGGGTGGGCGGGGGCTCGCTGATGACGCCGATCTTGATCTTTTTCTTCGGCATCAAGCCGTATTTGGCCATCGGCACCGACTTGCTGTTTGCGGCATTCACCAAGATGGGTGGCACCGTCAAGCTGGCGCGCGCTCGTCAGGTGGACTGGCGCATCGTCGCGCATTTGTCGGCCGGCAGCATCCCGGCAGCGCTGTTTACGCTATTGGTGTTGCGCCAGTTTGGCCCGGCAGACCCAGCCGTTCAAAGCTTGATGACGACCACGCTGGGTGGCGCACTCTTGCTCACCGCCGCCGCCACGCTGTACAAAGCGCTGCGCCGTACGCCTGCCGCGCTGCCATTCAATGTCTCCCTTGCAGATAACGCCAACAAATCGCGCCACTGGAGCCTGCCGCTCTTGCTGGGTGCCGTCATCGGCACGCTGGTCACGCTGACATCGGTTGGCGCAGGCGCGATTGGCGTCACCGTGCTGATGATTCTTTACCCGCTGTTGCCGCTGCCGCGCATCGTGGCTGCCGATATCGCCTACGCCGTACCGCTGACGCTGGTGGCAGGCCTCGGGCACGCGTCGCTCGGTTCAGTCGATTGGTCGCTGTTGGCCAAGCTGCTGGCAGGCTCGCTGCCCGGCATCTGGATCGGCTCGCACCTGATGGCGCGCACGCCAGAGCGGGCGATTCGCTCGCTACTGTCCATTTTGCTGGCCTACGCTGGCCTGAAACTGATCACGATTTAACGAAATTAGCCACGAAATCTTCTCGCCATGTACCAATACACCGACTTTGACCGCCAGTTCGTGAAACAACGCGCCGCGCAATACCGCGACCAGTTGGAGCGCAACTTGGCAGGTACGCTGGGCGATGACGAGTTCAAACCGCTGCGCCTGCAAAACGGCTGGTACCTGCAGCGCTTTGCGCCGATGCTGCGCGTCGCGGTGCCATATGGAGAACTGTCCAGTGCGCAACTGCGCGTGCTGGCCAAAATCGCGCGCGACTACGACAAAAAGGAGCAGAACAACATCGACCAGGCCAACCCAGGTTTGAGCGATTTGAACTCCCTGCCCAGCGGTGTGGGCCACTTCACCACGCGGCAAAACGTGCAGTTCAACTGGATTCCGCTGGACAAATCGGCTGATGTGATGGACCTGCTAGCCAGCGTCAACATGCATGGCATTCAGACCAGCGGCAATTGCATTCGCAACATCACCAGCGACGAGCGCGCAGGCATTGCGGTGGACGAGATTGCTGACCCTCGCCCCTTCGCCGAGATCATGCGCCAGTGGAGCACGCTGCACCCCGAGTTCGCGTTTTTGCCACGCAAATTCAAGATCGCCATCACCGGTGCCAAAGAAGACCGCGCTGCCACTTATTGGCATGACGTGGGTTTGCATCTGATCAAAAACGAAGCGGGGCAGCTTGGTTTCAAAGTGCTGGTGGGCGGTGGTATGGGCCGCACGCCGGTGATTGGCACGCAGATTTGCGACTTCTTGCCGTGGAATCAATTGCTGAACTATCTTGAAGCCATCGTGCGCGTGTACAACCGCTGGGGTCGGCGCGACAACATTTACAAGGCCCGCATCAAGATCTTGGTGAAGGCCGAAGGCGCGCGCTTCACCCAGGAAGTCGAAGCGGAGTATCAGCAGATTTTGACGCTGGACGGCGCCCCGCACACCATCTCGCAGGCTGAGCTGGATCGCGTCTGCGCCTCGTTCGTGCCGCCCAAGCTGGTCTGCAACAAGAAGGATGGCGAGCAGAAGATTGCCAACATCTTGCGCGCCGCCGCTGAAGACGATGTGGAATTTGGCCGCTGGTTGACGCAAAACGTCGCGCAGCACAAAAACCCAGATTTGCGCGCCGTTACGCTGTCATTCAAGCGCTTGGGCTACGCACCTGGGGACGCGACCGCAAACCAAATGGAAGGTGCAGCCGCCCTGGCCGATGAGTTCTCTGCCGGCGAGCTGCGCGTGACGCACGACCAAAACCTGGTGCTGCCGTGGGTGCGGTGCGACCAGTTGCCCGAGCTGTGGCGTGCGGCCCGCAAAAACGGTTTTGCCAAGCCCAACATCCGCCTGTTGACCGACATGATCGCCTGCCCTGGCGGCGATTTTTGCTCGCTGGCCAATGCGCGCTCACTGCCGATTGCGCAGGCGATCACCGAGCGCTTTCAGGACATGGACGAGCTGCACGACCTGGGCGAGATCGACTTGCACATCAGCGGCTGCATCAACTCCTGCGGGCATCACCACAGCGGGCACATCGGCATTTTGGGGGTGGACAAAGACGGCAAGGAGTGGTACCAGGTATCGCTGGGCGGGTCGGACGGATCAACGCTGAGCGGCGCGTCGGTCGCGGGC
>JANNFW010000160.1:0-1679 GCA_031380235.1 Rhodoferax sp.
CCGGCGCTGAAACTGAACTTCTGCTGCAAGTCGGCACCGAGAAGATCATCGTGGTGGTGCATGGCAGAACGCAAGCCCAACCGGGTGAGATGGTCGGCTTGAGCATTGCAGCCGCCAAAACCCATTTGTTCGACAGCCAAAACGGCGCGCGATTGCAATGAAGGATGCGTTTCGGCTGGATGGCCGCATTGCATTGGTCACCGGTTCATCGGCTGGCATCGGGCTGGCACTGGCGCGTGCGCTGGGGCAGGCGGGTGCCGTCGTGGTGATCAATGGCCGCGGCGGAGCGAAGGTGGCATCGGTGGCTGCTCAGCTTCAAGCTGAGGGTTTGACGGTTCATGCTTGCGTATTTGACGTGACGAATTCCAAATCGGTAGTTGCTGCGGTTGACGACATTGAAGCCAGCATTGGCCCCATCGACATTCTGGTGAACAACGCCGGTATGCAACGCCGCGCGCCGCTGCAAGACTTTTTGGAAGCAGACTGGCACGAGTTGATGCGCACCAACCTGGACAGCGTATTCATGGTTGGCCAGGCGGTGGCGCGCAAGATGATTCCCCGAAAGCGCGGCAAGATCATCAACATCTGCTCGGTGCAAAGTGAGTTGGGTCGCCCGAACATTGCGCCGTACACCGCCAGCAAGGGAGCCGTGAAAATGTTGACTAAGGGCATGGCGATTGACTGGGGACCGCATGGCATCAACGTCAATGGGCTGGGGCCTGGCTACTTTGCCACGGAGTTGAACGCGGCGCTGGTTGCGGACGAAAAATTCAGCACTTGGTTGATCGGGCGTACCCCGAGTCGTCGCTGGGGCGATGTCGAAGACCTGGGCGGTGCGGCGGTATTTTTAGCCAGTGATGCGTCAAACTTCGTCAATGGCCACATCCTCTACGTCGATGGCGGCGTGACGGCCACGCTCTGATTTTTTATGACTGATGTTTCCCTAGCTCCCACGCAACGCCGCATTCGCGCCCTCATGTGCCATGGCGCACTCGACCTGCGCTTGGAGCATCTTGACCCAGATGCCGCTGAAACCGCTAAGCCTTTGGGCAGCACGCAGTTGCGTGTGCGCGTCGCTTTTGGCGGCATTTGTGGCTCCGATCTTCACTACTATCAGCACGGCGGCTTTGGCGTGGTGCGCATCAAGCAACCGATGGCTTTGGGGCACGAGATTTCGGGTGTGGTGGAGGAAGTGGGTGCAGGGATCAGCGCGTTTAAAGCGGGCCAGCGAATCGCCGTATCGCCCTCACGACCTTGTGGCATCTGTCGCTTTTGCCAATTGGGTCAGCAGAACCATTGCTTGGCTATGCGCTTTTACGGCAGTGCCATGCCGTTCCCGCACATTCAAGGCGCGTTTCGCGACAGCCTGGTGATTGAGCAGCACCAGGCGCATGCTGTGGCGGAGCATTTGAGTTTGTCAGAGGCAGCGCTCGCTGAGCCGCTGTCCGTCGGCCTGCATGCGATTCAGCGCGCGGGTGGTGTGTTTGGCAAACAGGTTTTGGTGACAGGCTGTGGCCCCATCGGCTCGCTGTTGATTGGTGGATTGCGACGTGCGGGGGCGGCCCGTATCGTCGCCGCCGATGTGGCTGGGTTTCCGCTGGACTGCGCCCGCAAAATGGGCGCAGATGAAGTTATCAACCTCGCCACCCACCCGCGCGGCCTGGACAAGTACATGGTCG
>JANNFW010000168.1:0-4080 GCA_031380235.1 Rhodoferax sp.
TTTTACACCTGGCAAGGCACGATTGAGGTGACACCGAATGGGCAAGCACCGTTGCCGCTGTTGCAGGCGGGGGAGGGCGTGGTGGTGGGTGCAGGCGGCGTGCGGCCCTTGGCGGCACCGACCCTGGAGGGCCTCCCGCGCCCCGATGGTGTTCGGGTCGACACGCGCCAATTGTTTGAAACTGCCAGCGTCGACGACAACGAGCCGGGCCTGTTCGTGTTTGTGCGTGAGGGCCATATCGAAGTGACCACCGCCCGCGAAACCCTGCACCTGGGCCGTGGCGAGACCGGGTTTGCGGGTGCCAATGACAGCATCTCGCGCCCCACGCTGACACCCTTGTTCATGGAGTTTGATCTAACGCCACTGCCCAGCAGCATCAATCCGCTGCGTGTGAGCGTGCTGGGCGACGTCGGTGGCCGCACTGTGAACCAGTGCCGATAAGGGAAGAAGAATCATGTTGTTCAACAAAGTCCCTCGTTCTCTGATATCGGGCACTGTGCTTGGCCTGATGACGCTTGCAGCCTCTCAAGTTCAAGCGCAGGCCCCATCGCCTGCTCCTGAAATGGCCGCTCAGGCCACGCCCGTATTCACGATCAAGGGCTTCAATATCACCGGTGAAAACCCGCTGGCCGATGGCGACACCTCACGCGTGCTCGCCCCGTTCTTGCGCGCGGATGCCACGCTTGACACGCTGCAAAAAGCGACTGCTGCGCTTGAAGCCGCGTTGCGCGACAAAGGCTTTGCCTTGCACCGCGTGGTGCTGCCGCCGCAGGACGTTGGGGCCACGGTCACGCTCAATATTGTGAAGTTTGTGATTGGCACGGTGACGGTGGAGGGCAATTCGAGCTATTCGAACGACAACATCCGCGCCAGCTTGCCCGCGCTGGTAGAAGGCACAGCCCCCAACTTCAATACGCTTGCGGTGCAGACCGCCATCGCCAACGAAAGCCAGGGCAAGCAGGTTCAAGTGACGCTGAAAGAAGGCCAGCTGGCCGACAAGATTGACGCAAAAATCGCCGTGAAGGAATCCAAGCCCTGGAACTTCTCGCTCGGCCTGGCCAACACCGGCTCGAACGCGACGGGCAATGACCGCCTGACGCTCGCAGGCGGGCATGCCAACGTGTTTGGGCTGGATCATCAGTTCGTGGGGGCCTACACCACGTCGCTGGAGCGCTCTGCCGATGTCAAGCAACTCGGGCTGAACTACCGCACCCCGTTTTACCGCGCCGGCGGCGTGCTGGGCTTGAGCTTGACGCGCTCGGACGTGGTCGGTAATTTTGGTGATTTCTCCAGCACTGGCGCGGGCGAGACCTTGGGCCTCAATTACAGCCACTACCTGGCGCCGCACGGCGGCTACCGCAGTTTCATCATCGTGAGTTTGGACGATAAATTGTTCAAAGCCAGTGAGATCAATGGCGTGGCCGTGCAGACGGGGCGACGCAGCCGTCCCTTGACGCTGGGCTACAACGCGCGGGTGGAGAGTGACACGTCGGTCTGGGGCTACAGCACCGATTTGGCCTTCAACCTGGACAGTGGAGCCGACAACAATTTGGCCGCGTACTTGACCGAAGATGCACGCATCACCACGTCCAACTGGCGGGCTTTGCGCGGCGCGGGCAATTACCTCACCTCGTTTGCTGGCGGCTGGTTGTGGAGCGTGCGCGGGCAGTTTCAATACAGTGCCGATGCGCTGATTTCCGGCGAGCAGTTCGGCCTGGGCGGTGCGTCGAGCGTGCGCGGCGCGGGCGAGCGGCCCATCGCGGGCGACAGCGGCGTGCTGGCATCCACCGAGGTCAGCACCAAGGAGCTGATGCCCGGCTTGCGTGTGCTGGGCTTTGTCGACGCGGGCTGGTTGAGCAACAACAACTCCAATGGCAACCCCAAGCCCTCCAGCGACAGCCTGAGCAGTGTGGGGTTGGGCTTGCGCTTCTCATCCAAATCAGGCTTTGCCGTGTCTGCCGACTATGGCCGCATCATCAGCGGCAGCCTGTTGCCGTTTGTGCCCAATTCGGGCATTCCGCAGACAGGTGACAGTAAATTCCACATTAACTTCTCCGCGCGGTTCTAAAATCGGGAGTGTGGGGCGGAATCATCTGCACCACTCACCTTACCGATAGGTCACCATGGCAGGATTGCAAACCGGGGCGCCCGCTCCTCAAGACTTGATCGTTCACAGCCAGTCCAAAGTGCTGGAGGTGAGCTTTTCTGATGGCAAAAACTTTCGAATCCCGTTTGAGCTGATGCGCGTTTACTCGCCATCGGCCGAGGTTCAAGGCCACGGCCCAGGCCAGGAAGTGCTTCAAACTGGCAAGCGCGAGGTCGGCCTGTCGAACTTGGCACCCATCGGTAATTACGCCGTGCAGCCTTCGTTTTCAGATGGGCACGACACCGGGATATTCTCGTGGGACTATCTTTACTTCCTCGGCTCGCAGCAGGAAAAGCTTTGGGCTGACTACAACGCGCGCTTGCAGGCGGCAGGTGTCAGCCGGGACACGCCGATGCTTGAAAAGTCAGGTAGCGCTTGCGCCAGTCATTGACACTGAATGGACAGCTTAGAATTTTTTGCTCCTAATTATATAGCTTCTTATGCAATTGATACGAGAGCTAGGGCACTAAAAAGTTGTGAATTCAGTGATTTTTCTCATTTTAGAATCATAAATTAACCTTCAAGTTAATATTTTCGCATTTTTCATGAAATCCACCCACTTCGGTTTTGACACGGTTGACGAAAGCGCCAAGGCGGCGCGCGTGCGCGGCGTGTTTGATTCGGTCGCCCCCAAATACGACATCATGAATGACCTGATGTCGATGGGCCTTCATCGCGCGTGGAAGGCGTATACCGTGCTGGTGGCCAACGTGCGCGAGGGCCATCAGGTGCTGGACATCGCGGGCGGCACCGGTGACCTGGCGTTGGCGTTCTCCAAAAAAGTCGGCAAGTCGGGCCGCGTTGTTCACACCGACATCAACGAGGCCATGCTCAGCACGGGTCGCAGTCGCTTGCTCGATGCTGGGTTCAGCTTGCCCACGCTGGTGTGTGATGCCGAAAAGCTGCCTTTTCCCGACAATCACTTTGACGTGGTGAGCGTGGCTTTCGGTCTGCGCAACATGACGCACAAAGATGCGGCCTTGAGGGAGATGAACCGCGTTATCAAACCCGGCGGCAAGCTGTTGGTGCTTGAGTTCTCAAAAGTCGCCAAACCGCTGGAAAAACCCTATGACTGGTACTCCTTCAAAGTACTACCATTGTTAGGGAAATGGGTGGCGGGTGACGATGCAAGTTATCGCTATCTGGCAGAATCAATTCGCATGCATCCGAGCCAGGCTGAGTTGAAGGGGATGATGAAGCAAAGTGGCTTTGGTCACGTTGATTTTCACAACCTGACAGGCGGGCTGGTCGCGTTGCACGTTGGCATCAAGTGTTGACAGAAGTGTTAACACAAGCGTTATCAGGTTTGGGTAAATATTCCGGAGGCATTATGAAATTTTGGAGCTTGAACAAGGGTTTTAGTCTGGCGAGCCTGGTGTTGGCTGCCACGCTGGCGCTGACCGGCTTCAGTGCCGAGGCAGCGAAACGCATGGGCGGCGGCAAGTCCGTCGGCCAGCAGTCCAGCAATGTCACCAAACGTGACGCCGCACCCAGCAATGCCACACCCGCCGCGCCTGCCGCTGCCGGTGCTGCTGCTGCAGCGGCCCCCAAGAAACCTTGGGGTGCGATGCTCGGCGGTTTGGCCGCAGGCTTGGGCTTGGCTTGGTTGGCCAGTAGCCTGGGGCTGGGTGAGGCGTTTGGCAATATCCTGATGTTTGGCCTGCTGGCTTTGGCAATCATGATGGCGGTGGGCTGGTTCATGCGCAAGCGCGCTGCGGCGAATGGGAACAGCAATGGCAACGCGCCAGCGTCAAACTCACCGTTTGCGTTTCAAGGTGCGGGCACCAGCGCAGCACCCGTATCCACACCCAAGCCGTACAGCCCTGAAAACGTCGGTAACGATTCGTCTGCACGGCCTTTTGAGCGCACCAATACCGGCGCGGTTGACAATCGTATTCAATCGTCGGGATCAATGATCGGCGCAGGATTGTCCA
>JANNFW010000187.1:0-3513 GCA_031380235.1 Rhodoferax sp.
CCGCTGACCAGCAGCAAGGCCGCCAAACTGGCCAAGGCGATGGCGTGAAAAGCCGCATCAGGCGATCTCTGCACTGACGACCACGTGCGCCGCGTCACGCTGACGATGAACGCCAGCAGGCTGATCAAGAACAACCAGCCAACAACGCCATACTCGCCGATCAACTGCAGGTATTCGTTGTGGGCGTAAAAATCGGTCTCCATCTGCGCGCCAGGCTGCTGGTAGAGCGGAATATCCACCTCCCACGCGCCCGCGCCGATGCCCGTGAGGGGCACGTCCTGAATCATCCGCACCGATGCCTTCCACATCACCAGCCGTACGGAGCCCGAGCCGCTGACGAATTCCTGATCGGCAGAAAAACCACCCACGCGAAAGAAAGTGCGCTCCAGCGCGGTTTCGCCCCAGCTCTCTTTCTTCAATGCGGCGTTGCCCGTGGGGACGGAACCCAGGCCGTAGACGGTAGCGATCAAGGTGAGGATCGCCAGCCAGCGCTCGGTACGCGTCCAACTCGATGCCTTCAAATTCCCACGAAATCGAAACGCAATCAAGCCCAACAAAACGACGAGGACACACAGCGCCACCAGCGCCGAGCGGGTGCCGGTCATCAACAGCGCAGTGATGTTGAACGCTGCGAAGAACGTGCGCAGAACGATCTGATCCATCCCGCGCGCCTGCACCACCAACCAGAATGAAAACGGCACGGTGCACACCACAAACTCGGCGAAAAAGTTGCGGTTGACAAAGGTCGATGCCGGGTTGGGGCCTTGCGGAAACCAGCGGATGTCCAGCAGAAACTGCAACACCGCCCACAGCGATGCGGCCACCGCTCCCCAGTGAATCGCATTCGCCAGAAGCGCAAAGTTTTCACGCTTGAAGGTGTTGATCCCCAACCACAGCAGCACGCTGAAGATAAACCACCGAATCGCCTCGACGCCCGCCAGATACGTGTGCGACCACGCCATGCTGCCCAGCGCGTAGCCACAAAGTGCCAGCGGCAGCCACATCACGCGGTGCCAGCGCCAAGGCTCGATGTGGGCTTGGGTTGATTTGCGTGATTGCCAGAAGAACAGCGCGGCGGCCATCAGCACACCGACGCTTGCCACCATCGACTTCAGCGTGTCTTGCAGCATCAGTTCGTTGGGCACGCCGACGGTCGGCAACAGGAAGATGGTCAGCGCTACGACGATGGCAACCCAGTCGCGCTTGGCCGCAATCGCGAGACTCATTTTTTGGAGGCGTTCAATCGTTTGAACATCTCAATGTGCGCCATACCCAGTTCATCAAATACCTCGCCCCGGCGCGTAAAACCGAGCCGCGCATAGAAGCCCTCGGCGCTGCACTGAGAATGCAGGGTGACCTCGTGGTCGCCGCGCTCCGTCGCGATGTTGATCAGCGCGGTCAGCACATCTTTGCCCTGCCTGGAGCCGCGCAAAGGCCGACTGACGGCCATGCGGCCGATTTTTGCCACGCCGGGTGCGGGCTGTAATAGTCGCCCGGTCGCCACAGGTTGGCCCAGCGCGTTGATGGCGACCGCATGCAAGGCGATGGCATCGTCATCGTCCCACTCGTCTTCCGCACGAAAGCCCTGTTCGTCCACAAAGACGTCCATCCGAAGTTGGCTTGCCAGCGGCTTCAACTCGGCCCACTCGCCGATTTTGAGCGTGACCATCGCCCTGCCCGCCTCAAAATCCGTGAACATGTCGCGCAGCACTGTCGGCACCGATTTTGACTTTTGCGTGGCCGGGTCAGCAAAGACGTAAATCAGCTCGCAGGTGATCAGCAGCTCATCACCGCGAAAAATGCCGCCCGTGAACACGATGGACGAATTGCCCACGCGCGAGCACGTCAAACCGACATCCAGCAGGTCGTCATAACGGGCCGAGGCGTGGTATTCGAGGCTGGCCTTTTTGACGAACAGGTCGCCGCCCAGCATGTGCATCGCGGATTCATACGGGAAGGCCAGCGCGCGCCAGTAGTCTGAAATGGCCGTGTCAAAGTACATCAAGTAGTGGCCATTGAAGACGATCTTTTGCATGTCCACCTCAACCCAGCGCACGCGCAGGCGGTGAAAGGATCGGAAGTTCTGGCGGGTGATGGGTGGAATCGCTGCTGGTGTGGGACTTGTCATGGGATCAGAAGGATGCAGTCTGAAATAATGCTCATTGTGATCGAACCCAGCACCTCACCCCACGACAAACTGCCGCCGAACAAACTGCTGTCGCGTTTCAACGTCGTCAGCCTGCTGCTGTTTGCGCTGGCGGCGTGCGCGATGCTGTATTGGGGGCTGCCGCGCACATCGGGCGCTTCGGGCGGCGGTCATCTCAGCGTGACGTTGCCAGCGCCTAACGCGCAAGTATTGGCGTCGGACACAACCAGCACCGCCGGCCCGCAAACCATCGTATTCGCGGGCGGCTGTTTTTGGGGTGTTCAGCTTGTTTTTCAGCACACGCGTGGGGTTTTGAGCGCCGTGTCGGGCTACGCGGGCGGCCAGGCGGCTGATGCCAGCTATGCTTTGGTGAGCGGTGGCGCAACAAACCACGCCGAGGCGGTGCAGGTTCGCTTTGACCCGCAGCAAATTTCATTGACGCAACTGCTACACATTTACTTCTCGGTCGTGCACGACCCCACGCAGCTCAATCGGCAGCATCCGGATGAAGGGGCCCAGTACCGTTCTGCCGTGTTTACCGACAACGACAGCCAGCAGCAGACCACGCGGGCGTATATCGATCAGCTTGAAGCAGCGAAGGTGTTTGCGGCACAAATTGTGACACAGGTATCGCCGTCAAAAGGCTTCTACCCCGCTGAGCCCGAGCATCAAAACTACGCGCTGCACAACCCGGCATCGCCCTACATTGCCCAGTTCGACATGCCGAAGCTAGCGGCATTGACGACGAAGTTTGCCCGTCTTTACCGGGATCAGCCTGCCACCTCTGACCGATAGAACGACGCGACAGGGCCAGCAAGCCGTCTTCACGGCAACGCTGGCAATTGAATTCACTCTACTGACCGGGGCTGATCTGCTCCATTTGTCCCACAAAGGTCTGTCGATGTATCTTCCCTTGCCTGACCAGAAAGGTATCGGAGCCCATTGGCACCTTCAAGGTAGGTGTGGTGGCATGCCACACGATGAACAGCAGGTTGTCAACGGCAACCATCCGATCCAGCTGCAAGCGCGTGCTCGCAGTGGGGAACAGCGGAATCAGCGCCGCAAAGAAGCTTCGGATTTCGGCGCGCCCGGTGAAAGTTGCCTCACCCGTGATGAGAACGGACTGGTCGGTGTAATCCGTCATCAGCGCGTCCAGGTCGTTGGCTTGGAACGAGCCCAGGTGATGGGTCAACAATCGGTTCATCGCGTCAGGATCTGGCGCACCAACGTGTTCGCGAGTGTCAACCGCATCAATATTGCCCGCCAGCAGCGGGGTTGGGATAGTGAGAGTGGATTTCATGAATGTGTGCCGTTAAGTTGTTGACAATTGTGTTGAAGATGGCTCAATGTTCAGGTTCATGCGGAAC
>JANNFW010000214.1:0-2940 GCA_031380235.1 Rhodoferax sp.
GCTCAAGGCAGAGAACGCAATTTCATCTCAAATCGCCGCGAGGCAAGGCGCGCCGACGCAGACAGCACTCTAGTGCGGCAAGGAGAAGCAACGCCGCATCGCGGTGATTTGAGATGAAATTTGGTCTGTCCGGAGGGGATCGAACCCCCGACCCTCAGCTTAGAAGGCTGATGCTCTATCCAACTGAGCTACGGACAGGTGCTAAAAATATAGGTTTTTAGCTATACATTTTATTAACGCTTGCGGAGCGCTCCGCAAATTAACTGAGCTACGGACAGAAAAAGAAAGAAATCAACTTACCGAACCCGCATACAAAAAAAGCCCACCATCTGATGAGCTTTTTTGAGGGCTTGTTGCCGTTAAATCTTTATGGTCGGAGTACAAGGATTCGAACCTTGGACCCCCTGGTCCCAAACCAGGTGCGCTACCAGACTGCGCCACACTCCGCCAAGCCTGCATTATATCAAGCCGCGCGCAACTTGTTAGCTCAGCCATTGTGCCGCGCGCAAATTTTCGCGAAAAACCAGTTCACCAGTGTTAGATACTTGTGCAATGCCCCGCTTCGCAATTCAACTGCCCCAACTTCGGCCCGGCCAGGCGTTTCCGCCCGTGGAGCAAGCTTGGGGGCCAGATTCTCCCGCGTGTGGGTTGCTGGCAGCAGGTGGGCGGCTGGATGTGCCGACGCTGGTGTGCGCCTACAGCAGCGGCATCTTTCCGTGGTTCAGCGAAGGCCAGCCGATTTTGTGGTGGAGCACTGACCCGCGCATGGTGCTGGATGTACACCTGTTCAAGCTGCGCCGCTCTTTGAAGCAAGCGCTGCAGCGGTTCAGGCGAGATGCGGGTTGCGAGATTCGCATCGATACGGCGTTTGAGCAAGTCATCACCGCCTGCGCGCAGAGCCTGCGCGGAAGTTCGATGGCAGACGCGCCTGGCACATGGATCGTGCCGGATATGGTCAAAGCCTATGTCGCGCTGCACCACGCCGGGCTCGCACACAGCATTGAAACATGGGTGAATGGCGAACTCGTGGGTGGCTTGTATTGCGTAGCGTTGGGCAAGGCGGTATTTGGCGAGTCGATGTTTTCGTTGCAAACCGATGCCTCCAAAATCGCACTCGCAGCGCTGGTGTGTTTTTGCCGCAGGCAGGGCATCCAGATGATTGACTGCCAGCAAAACACCGGGCACTTGGCTTCGCTGGGGGCCTTGGAGATGGCGCGCTCGGCGTTTTTGGCACACGTCAAAATCAATGCTGCACTGCCCGCCCCCGAATGGCGTTTTGACGATTTATACTGGCAAGAACTCCTGACCTCCGACACCCCAACACCGTGACGCACCTCAAGGATCTTCCGCTTCAAACCTTGCAGTTTTACGCCACTGCGCCCTACCCATGCAGCTATTTGCCCAACCGCCAGGCGCGCTCGCAGGTGGCCAGCCCGAGCCATTTGATCAACAACGCGACCTACTCTGACTTGGTGGCGCAGGGGTTTCGGCGCAGCGGCATGTTCACCTACCGGCCTTATTGCGACGGCTGCCAGGCCTGCACGCCGCTGCGCGTGCTGGTGCAAGACTTCAAGCCCAATAAAAGCCAGCGACGCGCACAGGCGCAGCATAAAAATTTGCAGGCCCGCGTGTTGAACTTGGGCTATCACTCCGAGCATTACCAGCTGTACCTGCGCTATCAAAATGGTCGCCACGCGGGTGGTGGCATGGATGAAGACAGTATTGACCAATACACTCAGTTTCTGCTGCAAAGCCGGGTGAATTCACGCCTGGTCGAGTTTCATGAAACGTTGCCGGATGGCACGGCGGGTGCGCTCAAAATGGTCTCGATTCTTGACGTGCTGGAAGATGGCCTGTCCGCCGTCTACACGTTTTATGAGCCCGACGCGCAGGCCAGCTACGGCACCTACTGCGTGCTGTGGCAACTGGCGCAGGCGAAAACGCTGGGTTTGGCGCATGTGTACCTTGGTTATTGGATCGATGAGAGCCCCAAGATGAGCTACAAGGCCCGCTTTGCGCCGCATCAGGTTTTGAGGGACGAAAACTGGACATCCAACCATCCGTCCACGAACTCGTCCGCCGACAAGCCTTGACGCTCGATTTCACAAGGTAAAATGAAGTCTCCCGAGTTCAGGAGGCCTCAATGACAAAAAAAGCCGATCTCGGCATCCCCGCAAAACCCACCGTGCAAGTGATCGAGCGCATGTTCGCGCTGATGGACGTGCTGGCCTCACGCGAGGACGCGATCTCACTCAAGGAGATTAGCGAGCGCACCGGTCTGCACCCGTCCACCACACACCGCATCTTGAACGACCTGGCAACAGGCCGTTTTGTGGACCGCCCCCAGCCTGGCAGCTATCGGTTGGGCATGCGGCTTTTGGAATTGGGCAACTTGGTGAAGGGCCGCTTAAACGTGCGAGACGCCGCGCTGGTGCCGATGCGGGAGCTGCACCGTTTGATCCAGCAGCCGGTTAACTTGAGCATGCGCCAGGGCGATGAGATTGTGTACATCGAGCGCGCCTTCAGCGAACGCTCGGGCATGCAGGTGGTGCGTGCCATTGGCGGGCGAGCACCGCTGCATTTGACCTCGGTCGGCAAGTTGTTTTTGGCAGCGGACGACCCGCAGCGCATCCGCGCCTATGCCATGCGCACTGGCTTGGCCGGGCAAACCAAAAATAGCATCACCCAGTTGCCCATGCTGGAGCGCGAGCTCTCCAAAGTGCGCCAGTATGGCAACGCGAATGACAACGAGGAGCTGGAGCTGGGCGTGCGCTGCATGGCCGCTGGCATTTTTGACGACCAGGCCAAGCTGGTGGCAGGCCTGTCCATCTCAGCGCCCGCAGGCCGCATGGAAGACGGATGGCTACCCAAATTGCAAGCGACAGCGAATGAGATTTCCGCGACGTTGGGCTATCGGGTCGATTCAATCAAATAAAAAAA
>JANNFW010000222.1:0-16189 GCA_031380235.1 Rhodoferax sp.
ACCAACAGACGCGGGCTGGTCAGCACTTTGAGCCAGCGCAAGGCGCGCGCAACGCCCTCACGCCCGTGAAACAGGCTGTGTTTGATGGGCAGCACATGCACCGTCTGCACTTGGCCGTGCCAGGTATTTTCATGCGAATGAATCACGTCAAAACCGCGTCGCGTGGCCCACCACGTGGCGGTGGCGTACCAGAGCTGGTTGATCCAGCGCGGGCGTCTCAGGAGCTGTGAGACGCGGTGGTAGACCACGCCGGGCCAATGGTGGTCGATCTGCTGGGCGAACACGTGAATCTCGTGACGCGACGCAAGTTGCTCAACCAGCGCGATGGAATAACGCTCCGCCCCACCGCCGGTAGGCGAGAAGACGCGGTTGAGTACGGCAATCTTCAGGCGCTTTGGAGGCGGCTGTCCAACCGCATCAACATCTGCATCGGCATCCCCATTCACGACCGCCGCCGATCCTCGTAGCCCGTCGCCACCTTTAGCCACAGTGCGGGCCGCAGGGTATTGTTCACCACCCGAACGCGGGGCAGGAGCATCATGTCTTCGCCACTTTGCACACGGCTGCGCTGGGTGGTGGTGGTGGTGTGAAAGCCAGCGTCGCGCGCGATCTCGGTGTGCATCGGCGTGAACTCACCGTAGGGGTAGCAGAAGTGATTGACGGGCGCGTCGATCAGCGCCTCCAGCTCAGCTTTCGACTGTGTGATTTCGTCGCGGCAGGTGGCCGCATCCGTCTGCGGCAGGCGCACATGGTGGCGCGTGTGGGAGCCAACCTCCTGGCCGCCAGCGACCCATTGGCGCAACTGTGCGGCAGTCATGAGAGGCGTTTGCGCCATGCCGATTTCAGCATCCCAAACATTGGTCGAGCCTGCGAGTTGGCTCACCGCGTAACAGGTGGCCGAGAAGCCGTAGCGCGCCAGCACGGGCAGCGCATGCGTGAGGTTATTGAGGTAGCCATCGTCCAATGTAATGCCAACAACCTTGCCAAAGCGTTCACCCCGCAGATATGGCATCAACGCCGACATCGATAGCCCCGTATAGCCCAACCGCTTCAACATCGCCATCTGCCGCGCAAAGGCGCTCGGGGTCACGTAAATGCTGCGAAACGGGGCGCCCCTGGGGGGAATCGCGTCGATCTGGTGGTAAGTCAGTATGGCGATGGGCTGCTGATTTGCGGTGCGGGCTAGAGGCCGGTGTGTTGAGGTGGGCATCGTGATGAAAAGAGCCTTAGCTACAACAAGACAATATCGTACTGCCCCTGCCCCATCGCCGCTTCACTTTGCAGCGACACCGGCTTGCCGATGAATTCGCTCAAGCCCGCCAGGTGCTGGCTTTCTTCGTCCAGAAACAGCTCAATCACTTTGGGCGATGCCACCACGCGGAACTCACGCGGATTGAACTGGCGCGCCTCGCGCAAAATCTCGCGGAAGATGTCGTAAGTCACGCTGCGCGCCGTCTTTACATTGCCGCGCCCCTCGCACGCGGGGCAAGGCTCGCACAGCATGTGGGCGAGTGACTCGCGGGTGCGCTTGCGGGTCATCTCCACCAGGCCCAGTTGCGAGAAGCCACCGGCCATGGTTTTAACGCGATCCCGTTGCAATTGCTTGCGAAATTCAGCCAGTACGGCATCGCGATGGTCCTCGCGCACCATGTCGATAAAGTCAGCAATGATGATGCCGCCCAGATTACGCAGCCGCAACTGGCGGGCGATGGCTTGCGCGGCCTCCAGGTTCGTCTTGAAAATCGTGTCGTCAAAATTGCGCGCACCCACAAAGCCACCGGTGTTGACATCGACGGTCGTCAGCGCCTCGGTCTGGTCGATGATCAAGTAGCCGCCTGACTTCAAATCCACCCGGCGGCCCAGCGCCTTGGCAATTTCTTCATCAATCGAAAACAAATCGAATATCGGCCGCTCGCCCTTGTAATGCTGCAACTTTTGCGCGGCGGTGGGCATGAACTCTTGCCCAAACGCCATCAGCGCATCAAACTGCTCGCGCGAATCGACACGGATGGTTTGGGTGGATTCGCCCACCATGTCGCGCAGCACGCGCTGCAACAGGTTCAAGTCCTGGTGCAGCAGCGTCATCGGCGGCTGGCGCACGGCGGCATCCTTGATGCGCGCCCAGGCTTTGCGCAGGTAGCGGATATCGTCTGACAAGGCCTCGTTGGTCGCGTCTTCACCATTGGTTCTCAGAATAAACCCACCGCCCTCGGGCTGTGTCAATTCCTGTAACCGGCTGCGCAACTCATCGCGCTGCGCCGAGGGGATTTTTTGCGACACGCCGACATGGTCATCCTGCGGCAAAAACACCAGCAAGCGACCCGCGATGCTGATTTGCGTGGACAGCCGCGCGCCCTTGGTCCCAATCGGGTCTTTGATGACCTGGACAGTCAGCGCCTGGCCTTCAAAAACCTGACGCTCAATCGGGATCTGCGCCTGCGTGCTGCGCGCCACGCTCAGGCTCTCGCCATCTGGCGGGCGGTGCCACACATCAGCCACGTGCAAAAAGGCTGCGCGCTCCAGCCCAATGTCGATAAAGGCCGACTGCATGCCCGGCAGCACCCGCGCAACCCGGCCCAGGTACACATTACCCACCAAGCCACGCTCAAGCGCACGCTCGACATGCAACTCCTGCACCGCGCCGCTTTCAACAATCGCCACGCGGGTTTCCTGGGGCGACCAGTTGATCAGAATGTCTTCTTGCATGGGGCGTCAGTAGAAATCTAAAGGAGATGAAACGTGAACTTGGATGTTAACTTGGATGTCAAGGGTCAAATTGCTTTGCGCTACGATTCGAAAATGAAGAATAAAGCGGTACTTGTCGGCGCCATCCTGGTCGCGATCTTCGTCGCCACAGTTGCGACAATCATGGTCGTTCGCGACGAACGCGAGCAGGCGCGTCAAGAAGCCCAACAACAACTCGCCCAGGTACGAGAAGAAAGAGAAAAGCAGGATCGCAGCAAAACCGAAGCACAGCAACAAACCAAATCGTTGACCGACGCTGTTGATGCGAGCAAACAGTTCCAGCAATCGCAGCGCGAAAAGGGCGACCGCATCAACCGCGTGTCCATCGCGCTCACCACCACCCAGCAATTCAAGATTGCCGTTGCGGAGCACCACCAGTCCACAGGCCAATGGCCGATCAGCAACAAAGACGTTGGTTTGCCATTGCCAGAATCATTTCGCAACGAGATCGTGCGAAGCGTGGTGATCGAGCCCTACGGAAGCACCGCGCGAATTCGCGCGCGCTTTGTGGATGCCGCTGCTAAGGAGCGGGAACTTCAACTGGTTGTCAGCTTGAACGCTTCCACCGGCTACACCTGGCAGTGCTTCAGCCCCGACTTCCCTTCCGTGAATGAGCTGGCAGCAGGGTGCAGTTACCAGGCCAAGTAACTATTCCATTTCTAGATCATTCACGATCTACGTACGCGAAACGCATGGAGCAACTGACGCGTTTCAAACAACGGCAATCCCATGATGCCCGAGTAGCTGCCGCTGATACGCGCGATGAATGCGGCCGCCCTGCCCTGCACTGCATAGGCCCCCGCCTTGCCCATCGGCTCACCCGAGGCGACGTAGGCTTTGATTTGTGAAGCGCTCAAAGGAGCAAACATGACGCGTGACTCGCTCATCGCTTGCACACGCTTGCGTGATGTACCGATGGCGACGGCGGTCAGCACGCGATGAGTATTTCCCGCGAGCTCTGCAAGCATTCGCCCTGCATCATTGGCGTCCTGCGGCTTGCCGTAAATCGTGCGGCCCAGGGCGACCGTGGTGTCTGAACAAATGATGGGTGCTGGGGCCAAGCCACGCTTTTTCAGACGCAGCAAGGCGGCTTCCAGTTTGAGCTGAGTAACTCGTTTGACGTAGCTTGCCGGGGCTTCGTTTTTAAGCATCACCTCAAGGCTTTCGGCATCCTCGTCCGCATCGGGCAGCAGCAATTCATGGCACACGCCGATCTGCTCCAGCAACTGACTGCGGCGCGGGCTTTGGGAGGCGAGGTAGACGAAGTTATTCATGAAATGATGAAATTTTTCGACGGGCCGCCCCTAGAAAAATTAGCCCCCTCGGGGGGCAGCGCATTACACGCAGTGACAAGCGTGGGGGCATATCATTCTCTGTGATACGGATGGCCCGCGTTGATCGACCAGGCGCGATAAAGCTGTTCAATCAACAGTACCCGCGCAAAGGCATGCGGCAAAGTTAAATCAGACAAACGGATGCGTTCGTGCGCGGCTTGCTTAAACGCTGGGTCAAGCCCATCTGGCCCGCCGATCACCAGCGCTACGTCGTCACTCTCCAATTGCCATGCTTTGAGCTTGCCAGCCAGCGCCACGGTGGACAACGCCGTGCCACGCTCATCCAGCGCGACGATGCGGCTGCCTTTGGGGATGGCTGCCTCAATGCGCCCACGCTCAGCAGCGTAAATCGATTCCACCGTTTTGGAGCCGCGTGGCTCGGTTTTAACGGCCTTGAGCTCGACTTTGAGTTCGGGCGGGAAGCGTTTGGCGTAGTCGTCCCATGCCGTCTGTGCCCAGTCAGGCACGCGCAGGCTGACGGCCACGATCATCAGCTTCACAAAAAGGCCTTAGCTTTTTGGGGCTGCTTTCTTTCGCGCTGGTGGGCGAGCCGGGGTGGCCACAGCCTTCTTGGCGGGTGCTTTGCGGGCTGGCGGGTTCACCGTCACTCTGGTCAAAGCGGGTTTAGCAGCTGACTTGGGTGCAACCCGCTTTACCGCAGTTTTCTTGGGCGGCAGCTTACTGGGAGCAGATTTTGCGGCGAGTGTTTTCTTAATCTGCGCTTTGGACGGAAACGCCTCGGCCACACCCTTTTTGGCGGCGTTGGAGCGCTTCAGATCGGTGACAGGTTTTGGCGCTGCCTTGGCTGGCTTTGCGGGCGCAGCGACTTCTTTGACGACAGGCTTGGCAGCACCCAATTTCAAGCGAACCGGCTTTTCGCCCCACAGCTCTTCGAGGTGGTAATACTGCCGAAAGCTCGGTTGCATGATGTGCACCACCGCCTGGCCGCAGTCCACAATGATCCACTCGCCATTGGACTCGCCTTCCATGCGCGGCTTGGGGAAGCCCGCGTCGCGCACGGCATCGCGCACGCTGGTGGCCAGTGCCTTGGTCTGGCGGTTGGACGTGCCCGACGCGATGATCACCCGCTCGAACAGCGCCGACAGATGCTCGGTGTCAAACACCTGGACATCCTGCGCCTTCACGTCTTCGAGCCCATCGACGATGGCGCGTTGAAGTTTTTGCACGTCTTTTTTTACGACAGTTTGTGTGGTCATCAAGATAGAAGATAAAGGTGATGTTGCGCAATATAGCGCGCAACGGGCTCGCCGACCAGTGCGGCAATGGGTTGAGAGTTGGCAACCCGCGCACGGACTGCGGTGGCGCTGACGGGGTTTAAGGGCATTTTCAGCCGAAAAAACCTGCTATCAAGCGCGTCTGATGGCGCAAATTTGCCATCGGGCATTGATGGATTGTCTCGCCCAGCTACACATATTGTAGCAGATTGCAGCACCTCCTGCCAGCGGTGCCAAGTGGTGAGCGAGCGGGCTTGGTCTGCCCCGATGATCAGAAATAAATCAGCCTGCGGTTTTTCGGCTTTCAGCGCGTTCAGGGTGTCAATCGTGTAGGTGGGGCCTGCCCGGCGAGTTTCGCGGTCATCCACACAAACTTTTGAATCTGAAGAAAATGCGAGCCTTGCCATGTTCAAGCGATGCTCAACAGGGCTCAAAGTGCGCGTTTTGTGCCAAGCCTGGCCGGTGGGAATCACACAAAGCGCATCCAACTCAAGTTGCTCGATAGCCACGCGGGCCAGTGCCACATGGGCCAAATGGGGCGGATCAAACGCACCACCAAAAACACCAAGCCTGCGCAGTGCTGTCGTCAAACCCAATCCTTGGGAATCAGATATTTTGTGTACAGCTCATCCTCTGGCGTGCCCGCTTGCGGCCGCTGCTGGTAAGCCCAACTCGCCAGCGGCGGCATCGACATCAAAATGGACTCGGTGCGCCCGCCCGACTGCAAGCCAAAGTGCGTGCCGCGATCCCACACCAAGTTGAATTCGACGTAGCGGCCCCGGCGGTAGAGCTGGAAGTCGCGCTCGCGCTGGGTGTAGGGCGTGTTTTTGCGACGCTGCACGATGGGCAGATAGGCGGCCAGGAGTGAATTGCCCACTGACTGCATCATCTCGAAGCCACCGTCAAAGCCGCTTTCTGAAAAGTCATCAAAAAAGATGCCGCCAACGCCCCGCTGCTCTTGGCGGTGCTTCAGAGTGAAATACGTATCGCACCAGGTTTTAAAGCGCGGGTATTTGTCGTCGCCAAACGGAACCAATGCCGACTTGCAGGTGGCGTGGAAGTGAACGGCATCTTCCTCAAAGCCGTAGTACGGCGTCAAATCCATGCCGCCACCAAACCAGCAGACCTCGGGGCCGCTTTCAGGCTTCGCGCTCAACATGCGCACGTTCATGTGAACCGTGGGCACATACGGGTTGCGCGGGTGAAAGACGAGCGACACGCCTGCTGCCTCAAATGGCGCACCCGCCAACTCAGGTCGATGCTGCGTGGCCGATGGCGGCAGGCGCGGGCCGCGCACGTGCGAGAAGCCGCAACCGGCGCGCTCAAACACCGCACCGCCCTCCAGAATCTGCGTGATGCCGTTACCTTGCAGTGTTTCACCCGGCTCTTTGGCCCAGGCATCAGCTAAAAAAGTACCGCCGTCCACTTCGGCAATGCCGGATGTGATGCGCGTCTGCAGGCTCAGCAAATACTGGCGAACGATTTCGATTCTTGTCATCATGCTCATGTAACCATCATGCCTATCTACCGCTTCACAGCCCGATGGCCAATGTCTGCGCGGTACTGCATGCCATCAAAACGGATACCGCCTGCGACTTCATACGCGCGCTGCTGCGCTAATTGGGGCTTGTCGGCCAGCACGGTGACGCACAAAACACGGCCACCTGACGTGACGGTCTTGCCGTCTTTCCCCGCCGTTCCCGCATGGAACACCATCGCATCCGGCGCTTCTTTGGGCAGGCCCATCACGGTATCCCCCTTGCGCGGGCTGGCCGGGTAGCCGTGTGCGGCCATCACCACGCCCAGAGCGGTGCGCCGATCCCACTCCAGCTCGATGTTGTCGAGCTGCCCGCTCTCGCCGGGTTCGGTGGCAGCCAGCAGCACATCGAGCAAATCGGTCTTCAAACGCATCATGATCGGCTGCGTCTCTGGGTCGCCCAGGCGGCAGTTGAACTCCAGCGTTTTGGGGGCACCCTGCGAATCAATCATCAGGCCCGCGTACAGAAAACCGCTGTATGGAATGCCATCTTTCTCCATGCCCTTGATGGTCGGCAAAATAATCTCGCGCATGGCCCGTGCATGCACCTCGGGCGTGACCACCGGCGCGGGCGAATATGCGCCCATGCCGCCCGTGTTCGGCCCCAAATCGTCATTGAGCAGGCGCTTGTGATCCTGGCTGGTGGCCAGCGTCAACACGTTTTTACCATCAACCATCACGATGAAGCTGGCTTCTTCGCCATTTAAAAACTCTTCGATCACCACGCGCGGCGCAGCCTGGCCATCTTCACCTTCGTTGTGAGTCACGCCGGAAGCGTTGTCAGCCAGCATGAAATCAACCGCAGCGTGTGCCTCTTCCACCGTGGCAGCCACCACCACGCCTTTGCCAGCGGCCAATCCATCTGCTTTGACCACGATCGGCGCGCCCATTTTGTCGATATAGGCGTGGGCAGCGGATGCTTCAGTAAACGTGTCAAACGCCGCCGTGGGGATGTTGTGGCGCTTCATGAAGGCTTTAGAGAAGGCTTTGGAGCTCTCCAACTGCGCCGCCGCCTTGGTCGGGCCAAAAACACGCAGCCCCGCCTCGCGAAACGCATCCACAATTCCCGCCGCCAAGGGGCCTTCGGGGCCAACCACGGTCACCGCGATCTTTTGCGCCAAGGCCCAGTCACGCAACTCGTTGATGTCGGTGATGTTGATGTTCTCCAGCCGCGCATCCAGCGCTGTGCCGCCATTGCCCGGTGCGACGTACACCGTCTGTACTTTGGGCGACTGCGCCAGCTTCCACGCCAGCGCATGCTCACGGCCACCGCCGCCTACAACGAGGACTTTCATGCTTCAACGCTCTCCAAGTTGGCGTTGTGGAAAACATCCTGCGTGTCGTCCAGGTCTTCCAGGATATCCAGCAGCTTTTGCATACGCGCAGCATCAACGCCTTGCATGTCAATCATGTTGTCAGCCCGCATGGTGATCTCGGCCAGCTCAGGTTTAAAGCCCGCTGCATCCAGCTTGTTTTTGACAGTTTCAAATTCGGTGTAAGGCGTTAGCACCTCGATCGCGCCATCGTCGTGCGCGATCACGTCATCCGCACCCGCGTCCAGAGCGACTTCCATCACGCGGTCTTCCGGCGTACCCGGTGCAAAAATCAGTTGCCCGCAGTGCTTGAACTGAAATGCCACCGAGCCCTCGGTGCCCATGTTGCCGCCATGCTTGCTGAAGGCGTGGCGCACCTCGGCCACGGTGCGCACCTTGTTGTCGGTCATGCAGTCGATGATGATGGCCGCGCCACCGATGCCGTAGCCTTCGTAGCGCACTTCTTCATACTGCACGCCTTCGAGGCTGCCCGTGGCCTTGGCGATGCCATATTTGACGTTTTCCAACGGCATGTTGGCGGCCTTGCCCTTTTCAACCGCCAAACGCAGGCGCGGGTTGGTTGCCACATCGCCGCCACCCAGCCGCGCCGCCACCATGATCTCGCGCATCACCCGCGTCCACACGCGCTGGCGTTTTTCGTCCTGCCGACCCTTGCGGTGCTGAATATTGGCCCATTTACTGTGTCCTGCCACGCGAAGTCCCTTAAAAATTCTTGACGCTGGGTTAACCTTGGGCCTGGATTGTACTTTTCAGGACGGATATGGCTGATCTCAACAACGCAGGTATTTTGATAGGCCAGCACGGCAAACCAGACGCGCTCACCCAGTGCTGGCTGTTACCCGACAAGGCCAATCGCCACGGCTTGATCACCGGGGCCACCGGCACCGGCAAAACCATCACGCTGCAAACGCTGGCGGAAGGGTTTTCGAACCTCGGCGTGCCGGTCTTCATGGCCGATGTAAAGGGCGATCTCACCGGCATCTCGCAGGCGGGCGTAATCGGTGAAAAGCTGGCGGGCATCATCAAGGAGCGGGGGCTGACCGCGCCTGAGTCCAAAGCCTACCCTGTGACCTTATGGGACGTGTTTGGCGAGCAAGGCCACCCGGTGCGCGCCACCGTCACCGATTTGGGGCCGCTCTTGCTAGCCCGCATGCTCGATTTGAACGAGACACAAACCGGCGTGTTGAACCTGGTCTTCAAAATTGCCGACGACAACGGCATGCTGCTGCTGGATTTGAAAGACCTTCGCGCGATGCTGCAGTACGTCGGCGACAACGCCAAAGACTTCACCACGCAGTACGGCAATGTGAGTGCGGCCAGCATTGGCGCGATTCAACGCGGCTTGCTGCAAATCGAATCGCAGGGCGGCGAGAAGTTTTTTGGCGAACCAATGCTCAACATCAGCGACTTCATGCAGACGACCGCATCGAAGGGCGTGATCAATATCCTGGCCGCTGACAAACTGCTCAACTCCCCACGCCTGTACGCCACGTTTTTGCTGTGGATGCTGTCCGAGCTGTTTGAGCAACTGCCCGAGGTGGGTGACTTGGACAAACCCAAGCTCGTGTTCTTTTTCGACGAAGCGCACCTGCTCTTCAACGAAGCGCCCAAGGTGCTGATTGAGCGTATCGAACTGGTCGTGCGGCTAGTTCGCTCCAAAGGCGTTGGCGTGTACTTCGTGACGCAAAACCCGCTGGACATTCCAGACTCGGTGCTGGCGCAATTGGGCAACCGCGTGCAACACGCGCTGCGCGCGTACACGCCGCGTGATCAAAAAGCCGTGAAGGCTACAGCGCAAACCATGCGGCAAAAGGCTGGGCTGGACATCGAGACCGCCATCACCGAACTGGCCGTGGGCGAGGCGTTGATCAGTTGCCTGGATTCCAAAGGCCGCCCGTCGGAAACCGAGCGCGTGTTCGTGCTGCCGCCGGGCAGCCAGATCGGGCCAATCACACCCGCTGCGCGTCAAACTTTGCTGCAAGGTTCACTGGTCGCTGGGGTGTATGAAAAGCTGAAGGAGCGCGAGTCTGCTTACGAAAAACTGAAGGGCCGCACGGTGGCATCTTCTGAGGCGGCCGCAACTGGCAAATCCGCCGAAGCCGCCAAAGAGTCTGGTGGCATGCTGGGCGGTTTGAGCGATGTGTTGTTTGGCACCACCGGCCCGCGCGGTGGTCGCCACGAAGGCTTGGCCACCAACATGGCGCGATCTGCCGTTCGTACCATGGGGTCAACCGTGGGGCGCGAAATTATTCGAGGGGTTTTGGGCAGTATATTTGGCGGGAAACGTCGTTAGTCATCATCACCACTCTCTTCAATCTAAACAACATGACAACTGCAAAACCCGCTGAAAAACCCGCGTTCACCCACGTCAACCTGATCACCCATCCGCTGGTGCAGCACAAGCTCACCTTGATGCGCAGGAAAGAAGCCAGCACCAACAGCTTTCGCCGCCTGCTGAACGAACTCAGCATGCTGATGGCCTACGAAGTCACCCGCGACATGGCAACCCAGGAGGTTGAAATTGAAACGCCGCTGGAGAAAATGAAAGGCACCGAGATTGACGGCAAAAAGCTGGTTCTCGTGTCCATCCTGCGGGCGGGCACGGGTATTTTGGACGGCATGCTTACCGTCGTGCCCGGCGCGCGCGTGGGCCACATCGGCCTGTACCGCGATCCTAAAACGCTACAAGCGGTTGAATACTATTTCAAGATGCCGCAAGACATGCAAGAGCGCGACGTGATCGTGGTGGACCCGATGCTGGCCACTGGCAACTCCGCCGTCGCCGCGATTGACCGTGTCAAAAAGCTCAACCCTAAATCGATCAAATTCGTCTGCCTGCTGACCTGCCCCGAAGGCATCGCCACGATGAAAGCCGCGCACCCCGATGTCGCCATCTTCACCGCCGCCATCGACCGCCAGCTCAACGACCACGGCTACATCTTGCCAGGGCTGGGCGATGCGGGGGATCGGATTTTTGGCACGCAATAGATCAAAATTAACTCCTGAGTTAATTTTCACCCTCGAAATGTCATTTTCGAACAAATTTCGAACTTTTTAAAGCTCTAGCTCTCGAATAATATAGATAGTTTGCTATATATTTTGAAGTATTTCTTCCAGACGCGTGCGAGCCGATGAGGCCAGGGTGGGTAGCTACGCGAATGTCATCCGCGCGGCCTTCGGCCAGTCGCTCCTTCTTTACTTCGCTTCGCCACCCACCCCAACCTCATCGGCTGAGAACGGTTGCTGAATCACAAAAGTCAAACAATAGCGGCATACCCACAGCGCCAACAGGATCAGGTCGATGGTGCACTCAGCGCAGCGGGGTCAAGGAGGAGCAGTCGGCCCGAGCCGACGCGGGGGACAGCCGCGGAGCTGAGTGCGCCGTCGGCCTGATCCCACCCGGATAGCCTCGCATCAACCTACTTCACCGCTATCCCAGGTTCTAACAAGTCATGGGTGGATCAATCATTGGGCGACTCAGTCAACAAAGGCAATAACATTCGCTGCCCTGTCGGCGTAACGGTCAGCGCGCGCGAGTCCGCCTGCTTGATCAACCAATGCTGCGCCACATAGTGATCCAACAAGGCCTTGGACAAAGTGCCTGCCAAATGGTCTTTGCGCTCTGACCAGTCCATGCAACGGTAGGCCATGCGGCTCGGATTTTTGGAGGGCAAGGTCACGCCCAGTTTTGCCAACCACATGCTGCCCGCGTTGCTCAAGTCCAAGCCTGATGCGCCTGACTCGGATGACTTCAAATAGCCGCAACGCATCAGCATCTCAAACTGCGCGACACCCAGCTCGCCAGCCATGTGGCCGTAGCAGCGGCGGGCACATTTGAGACGCTGGTAGTTAGGCTTGTCCCATCGTGTACTCACGTTGTCGCGCTCACCCACGAGCGCCAGCGCTTCGAGCGCATGGGCTACATCAGAATCGGCCAGACAAAAATACTTGTGCCGCCCCTGCGTTCGCACTGCAACCAGCGCGTTGTCCACGAGCTGCGCCAACTGCGTGCTGGCGGCCTGCGGCGTCACACCCGCCGCCGCCGCCAGCTCGCCCGCGCTACGGTACTCGCCACCCAAGAGCGCGGCCAGCATGTGCGAACGCGTGGGGTCGGCGATGACGGCGGCGATACGGGAGAAGCGGGGTTCGGGTGAATACATGACATCATCTTCAGGGGCTAGACCGAGATCATGCGTCAGGCGGAGCGTGTGACGTTTCGGCCACGCCAGAAGCGTGATGAAAACCCTAAATGCCGCGCGGCACGGTTTATGCAATAGTTCATGCGTGACTGATTTATTAAATGTCCGTTGACTCAACCCAAGTATCCCAACCTAAACCGGAGCCCTTGTATGAAATTTCAATCCACGCTGCAAGCTATCGCCGTGTGCACCGTCGCAGTTGCTGCTTCAACCGCCTTCGCCCAAGAAAAGATCGTCTTCGGCACCAATTGGAAAGCCCAAGCGGGGCACGGCGGCTTTTACCAAGCGGTGGCAGATGGCACTTACAAGCGCATGGGGCTGGACGTTGAAATCCAGCAAGGCGGCCCGCAGGCCAACAACCGTCCGCTTTTGGCAGTGGGCAAGATTGACTTTTTGATGGCGGGCAACCTGCTGTTGAGTTTTGACAACGTCAAAAACGGTGTGCCCACCGTCGTGGTCGCGTCGATCTTCCAGAAAGATCCGCAGGCGATTTTTGCGCACCCTGGGCAGGGCTACGAGAAGTTCAGCGAGCTGACAAAAGCGCCCGTCGCCTTCATCAGCAAAGACGGGCAGTTCAGCTTCTGGCAGTGGATGAAGGCGGAGCATGGCTTTAAGGACGAACAGCTCAAACCGTATGTGTTCAACGTCGGCCCGTTCCTCGCCGACAAGAAATCCGTGCAGCAGGGCTACAGCATCAGCGAGCCCATCAGCATCAAGGCGCAGGCGGGGTTTGACCCGGTGGTGCATCTACTGGCCGACAACGGCTTCAGCACTTACAGCACCACGATTGAGACACGCGCCGATTTGGTGAAAAACAAACCCGAAATGGTGCAGAAGTTTGTCGATGCCTCGTTACTGGGCTGGTACAACTACCTCTATGGCGACAACAAGGCTGCCAACGACATGATCAAAGCCGCCAACCCCGAAGCCAATGACGCGGGCATCGCAGGCAGCATCGAGTTGATGAAAAAGCTCGGTATTGTGGACAGCGGTGAAGCCCTGCAAAACGGCATCGGCTCGATGAGCACGGCGCGCATCAAAGATTTTTACGACAAGATGGTCAAGGCAGGCTTGTACAAAGCGGGCGATGTTGACCTCAGCAAAGTCGCAACCACGCAGTTTGTCAACAAGAAAATCGGGATGGATGTGAAGCAGAAACTGGGCGGCAAGTAACCCGATTTTGACGGCGGCACTTTGATTTGAAAACACTCGTCGTTTATTGCCATCCCAACCCAGAAAGCTTCAGCGGCGCAGTGTATCGAGCGACGTTGGAGTCCCTCAAAGCGCGCGGTGACGAGCTGCGCTGCTTTGATTTGTACGCTGATGAGTTCCAGCCCATCCTAACGCGCGAAGAGCGCATCGCCTACCTAATCAACCCCGGCTTGATCGAAGCGCGCGTGCAAGCCCACACCGACGCGCTGAAGTGGTGTGAGCATCTGGTCTTCGTCTTTCCCATCTGGTTTTACGGCCCGCCCGCGATGCTTAAAGGCTGGCTGGAGCGCGTCTGGCTGCCGGGCGTAGCCTTCCTGCCGCCGCCCGAAAAGGGCGCGGTGGCCGTGCCAGGTTTGCGCCACATCACGCACCTCACCGTCATCACCCACGGCGGCTCGCCGTGGTGGTGGCTCAAGGTGATTGGCGACCCGGCGCGCAGGCTCTTCATGCGCGGCTTGCGGGCCCTGATGGCGAAGAACTGCAAGACAACTTGGCTGCAATTGCACAACATGAACAACGTCAGCCGCGCGGATTGCGAGGCCTTCATCGGCAAAGTTCAAAACACCTTGAAAGCGATGTAACCGTGGCCAAGAAAGAAACTCCCAAAGCCGCCGTGGGCGAGCCCCTCGCCAACTACCTGGCGAGCAAACGCGTCGGCAATTTGCTCTACATGAGCGGCGTGATCGCGGTCAACCCCGTGTCGCACAAAGTCATCACCACGTATGACGATTTACCTGCACAAGCGTTCAAAGAATTGAAACACTTGGGCTACGTCACCGGGCAAATGAGCGTCGATATTTTTGAAGCCCCTGCCGTCGCCCAAAGCTGGTTCGTGCTGAACCGCATTCGCGAAATCGTCGAAGCCGAGGGTGGCCAGATGAAAGACGTGTTCAAGCTAGTCCAGTACTTTCGCGACCTGCGCCACTACCCCGCCTACAACCGCGTGCGCGGCCTGTTTTGCCCCGAGCCGGTGGTCAGCACCGTGGTGGAGGTGAGCCGCATGCTGCCCAGTGATGAGGTGGTGATTGAGGTCGAGGCGACGGCGCAACTGACTTCATGAAGCACGCTGGCCCGCAGACCCTGCACGCTCTCCAGCCCTTGTTGGAGCAGGTGCGCGGCTTTAAGGGCCTTACCGAGAAGAAACCAGGCATCTTCTATCGAGGCTCAGCCGCTTTTTTGCATTTCCACGAAGACCCTGCGGGGCTTTTTGCGGATGTCAAGATCACTGGGAAAGACTTCCAGCGGTTTGCGGTCAATACGACGATTGAACAGGGCAAGCTGCTTGCAGCGGTTCGCACGGCGCTCATCCAAATCAAGTAGCGCAGTTCCGCTACAGTCGTGTCCAGTTCGACACTTCCACAACATGAGCCTTCCAAAAAAATCTCCCCTCAAACACCTGCGCGCCTCCGACGCAGCCGCCATCGCCAAGCTCGCCACACAAGCTACGCTAGGTGTCACCCACATGGCTGAAGGGGTTCATCAAGCGGTCTGGCGCGCGCTGGGGGCGAAAGGTGGCAAAGACGCGGGGCAGACCGGCGGTCTGACGGGCTTGATCTACAAAACCGTGCGGGGGGTAACTCACGGCGTGGGCAAAGGTGTGGATGTTGCGTTGACCCGCCTGCAACCGCTGTTCGATGCAGCCGACAAGTCCGCGCCTGAATCTCCGCAGCGTGTGGCGGTGCTGGCGGCGCTTAATGGCGTGCTGGGTGATCACTTGGCGGCGACCCAAAATCCACTGGCCATACCGATGACGCTGCGGTATCAAGGTGTGGCGCTGGATGAGCAAGCGCTACCCAGCGCATCAGACGTCACTGGCAAAGTGCTCCTGCTGATCCACGGGCTGTGCATGAACGAGTTGCAATGGACAGCCGCCCAAGAGGGCCACAACCATGGTCAAGCGTTGGCTGAAGCACTCGGCTACACGCCTATTTACCTGCGCTACAACACGGGCCTGCACACGTCACAAAACGGGCGCGAGCTGTCTAGGCAGCTGGAGCAACTCGTTAAAGAATGGCCGCAAGCCATCAGCGAACTCAGCGTTTTGGTGCACAGCATGGGCGGGCTGGTGATTCGCAGTGCGCTGGTCGCGGCAGAGGAAGAAGCGCTGACCTGGCAACAGCATTTGAAGAACATCATCTTCCTTGGCACGCCGCATCACGGCGCACCGCTGGAGCGCGCTGGCAACTGGGTCGATGTGATTTTGGGCAGCACACCATACTCACGCCCATTTGCAAAGCTGGCCCAGTTGCGCAGCGCGGGCATCACCGATCTGCGCTACGGCCATGTGGTGGATGCGGACTGGACGGGCCACGACCGATTTCGCAAAAAGCCAGACAGCCGCCAGGTGCTGCCGCTGCCTGAACACGTCGCGTGCTTTACCGTTGCCGCCACGCTAGCTGGCAAGCAGAGCCTCGTGGCGGAACGCCTGATTGGCGACGGTTTGGTGCCACTGCCCAGCGCCTTGGGCCAGCACGCACAGGCGCATCGCAGCTTGAAGTTTGACAAAGCGTCACAACGCATCGTTTACCGCACGGGGCACATGGCACTCTTGAGCAGCCCGGAAGTGACGCAGCAACTACTGACGTGGCTGCAA
>JANNFW010000231.1:0-13242 GCA_031380235.1 Rhodoferax sp.
GCTCAATCATGCTTTGGCGCGCGGCAAAGTCGCCCGCGCGCACCTTCATCGCGGCGGCATACTCTTGTTCGGGGCTGAAAAGCTCGGTGCGGCGTACGCCATGCAGGTAGTGCGACAGGGCATCGCCACCGTCCCCGGCATGACCGAGCTTTCCGCCGAGTTCAGAGGGGTTGTGCCCCCCATCCTGAGCTGGCGGCTCCCCATCGCCGCGATTTGAGCTTTCAAGCACTTTCGCAGTATCAGGCTTGGACTGCGGGGGTTTTAAGTGCTTGATCATCGCAAAGCCCGCTAGCGTGGTGGTAAATACTTGGTCGGATCAACCGGTTTGCCTTGACGGCGCACCTCAAAATGCAGCTTGACGCGGTCGGTGTCGCTGCTGCCCATTTCGGCTATCTTCTGGCCCTTGCGCACGCTTTGGTCTTCCTTGACCAGCAGCGACTGGTTATGGGCGTAGGCGGTCAGATACGTGTTGTTGTGCTTCAGGATGATCAGGTTGCCGTAGCCGCGCAGCCCAGCGCCCACGTAGACGACCCGACCATCTGCCGCAGCCACGACGCTGGTGCCCGGTGCGCCGCCAATGTCGAGGCCTTTGTTCTTGACCTCATCAAAACCGGCCAACACTGTGCCGGAGGTGGGCCAAATCCAGGCGATGTCGTCATCCGCAGTTGCTGCCGGGGCTGCTGCAACGACACCCGAGGCGGCGGGGCTGGCTGGCTTGGCTGTGGCCGCGCCTGCCGCAACGGGTTGCGATGCTGCACCAACCGGTGGCACGGCACCAGGAGTCGCGGTCGCGGCCGCCACAGGCCGAGAAGCCGCAGCGCCCGTCGGCGCTGGAAGGCTAGAAGGCGGCTGCACTAGCAGCACCTGCCCCACTTCGATTTGATTGGGGTTTTCAAGCGCGTTCCAGCGCACGATATCGCGCCAGTTTTGCCCGCTGTCCAAACCGATGCGAATCAGCGTGTCACCTGGCTTGACCGTGTAGTAGCCGACGCTGCCTGCGTTTTCGGCACCGGGCATCGGTTTGACATAAGCAGCGGCTGAATCCGTTTTAGCCTCTGTGGCACTCGGTGCCGCAGAAGGTCGAGCGGCTGCGCGATCCTCCACCGGCGCGCGGTTCAGCGATGTGGAGCCGCAAGCCGTCATCAGCGCCGCACCCAACACGACATAGCACGCAGCGGCAAGGCTCGTGGCCCAGTGGCCATGCCGACGCTGGGTTGCCTGCGTTGTATTTATCTGCTGACTGTCAAAAAAACCCGGCATCGTAAGAATCCCCTTATTCAACAATCTCAACAACCTATGCAACGCCTGATTTTAGAGGGACGAAGTGAACCGCCTCCAAAATGGTGTAACTGATACCGCTGGCCGTCTTGTGCACAACGACCAGCGACTGCTGGCCTGCACCATGACCGCGGCCTGATACCGGCGCAATGATGCGCCCGCCAACGGCCAATTGGTCTACCCAGGCCTGCGGCAATGCATCGCCGCCCGCAGCCGCAATGATCGCGGCGTACGGCGCGCCTTTGGCGTACCCCAACATACCATCGCCCAGCAGCAAGTGCACTTTGGCCAGAGCCAAATGGCGCAGGTTGCTGCGGGCTTTTTCATGCAGGCCGCGCAGACGCTCGATGCTGTAGACCTCTGTCGCCAGTTGGCTCAGAACAGCGGCCTGGTAGCCGCAGCCCGTGCCAATCTCCAGCACGCGCCCCAACAGCCCTGGCGAGCCTGCGCGCAGCAGCTCCGCCATGCGCGCCACCACGCTGGGCTTGGAAATCGTTTGCCCCAAGCCAATCGGCAGGCTGGTGTCTTCATAGGCTTGGTTGACCAACGCAGAGTCGACAAACCGGTGCCGCTCGATACGCTGGATGGCGGCCAATACGAACGGATCTGCAATGCCCTGCTGACGCAGTTTGGCCACCATGCCCAAGCGCACAGCGCCTGAGTCCATGCCATGGCCCAAGCTTGGGTTGGCTATCTTGACGGTCGCGTGCACCCCAGCAGCTCCGGATTTTCTCTGCGCAGGGCTTGACGGCAAGCTGGCTGGAAAAGATGGCCTCTGCTTCATCTATGTGTCAGGCGGAAACAAGCGTTGCACCCTGCAACTGCATCACGGACTGAGCCCAGTAGCGCAGGTGCTCGTGCTCAGTCAAGTCAGTTTTAAGCGGTGTGATCGCGATATGACCCAGCGTCGTCGCGTGGAAATCTGTGCCTTCGGTGTCATCCTTGGCGGGCCCGGCCCCGCCAATCCAGTACATGGTCTCGCCGCGCGGGCTGGCCTGCGTGATGACCGCCTCAGCGGCGTGGCGCTTGCCAAGTCGGCAAACCTTCGCCGCTTTGATGTTGTCAAACGGTAGATTGGGAATGTTGATGTTGAGGAGCCACGGGCGTGCCGTATCTGCGCCATCCATCGCCAACTTGTGGTGCGCCATTTGCTGCACGATCTCCCGCGCTTTTTGCGCCGCCGCGTCGATATGCTCCCAACCTTTATCAACCTGAGAAAAAGCGATGGCTGGAATGCCAAACAAAAATCCCTCCATCGCAGCACCTACTGTGCCAGAGTAAATCGTGTCGTCTCCCATGTTGGCACCGTTATTGATACCCGAGACGACCAAATCTGGTCGGTAGCCCAAAAGCCCGGTCAACGCGATGTGCACGCAGTCAGCCGGTGTGCCGTTGACGTAACGAAAACCATTGGCAGCGCGCGTCACGTAAAGGGGTGAGTGCAGCGTGAGCGCGTTGGACTTGGCGCTGTTGTTCACCTCGGGTGCCACAACTTCGACTTGGGCGATGTCTTTCAAGGCTTCGTACAGTGCCACGATACCGGCCGCCTGATAGCCGTCATCGTTTGAAATAAGAATTCTCATGCTTGGTTTTTGGTTGTTTCGATTGTAGGATGTAGCTGTGACGGTCTCTCATTTGCACCCCTCATCGATAGAAAGATATTCATGCACGCCTGGCTTTGCGAAAACCCCACTGGAATTGATGCCTTAACCTGGAAGGAGATGCCTACGCCTGTACCCGGCGCGGGCGAAGTACTGGTTGAAATCAAGGCCGCCAGCCTAAACTTCCCGGACATTCTGATCGTGCAGAACAAGTACCAGATGAAACCTGCCCTGCCCTTTGTGCCTGGCTCCGAATACGCAGGCACAGTGGCAGCGCTTGGCGCAGGAGTTACGCACTTGAAGTTGGGCCAAAGCGTTGCCTGCCTGTCTGGTACCGGCGGCTTTGGCACCCACACCATTGCACCCGCAGAACGCTGCATGCCGCTGCCCCCCGGGTTTTCGTTTGTCGATGCGGCGGCCTTCATCATGATCTACGCCACCTCGCACCACGCACTGATTGACCGTGCGCAGCTCAAGGCAGGTGAAACCGTGCTGGTGCTCGGCGCCGCAGGCGGCGTCGGCACGGCGGCCATCCAGATCGCCAAAGCCGTTGGAGCGAAGGTGATTGCAGCAGCGTCGACTGATGAAAAGTGCGCGCTGTGCAAGTCGATCGGTGCTGATGAAACCATCAACTATCAAACCGAGAATCTTCGGGATCGCCTCAAAGCGCTGACCAATGGAAATGGCCCTGACATCATTTACGACCCGGTGGGCGGTGACGTGGCCGAGCCCGCGTTTCGCTCGATCGCTTGGCGTGGCCGCTATTTGGTGGTGGGCTTTGCATCCGGCCCCATCCCCGCCCTGCCGTTCAACCTGGCTTTGCTCAAAGGCGCATCAATTGTTGGTGTATTTTGGGGTGACTACTCTCGCCGCGAACCTAAGTCAAACGCGGCCATGATGGCCGAGCTGGCACAGTGGTACGCCCAAGGCAAAATCAAACCTGTGATCGACGCCACCATGCCCATGTCTGACCTGAAGGCCGCTTACGCGCACATGGGCTCTCGTGGGGTCAAGGGAAAGCTGGTGATGGTGAACTAAAATGGTGCTCCCAAGTTACTTGGAGCATTGTGATGACAACAAAAAAACCAGTCGTTGAAACGTCAGTCGGATTCCCGCCCATCAACTACCTTGAAGAAGACGTAGCAACTCGGCCCATGGGGTTGCACGAAATCCCTAAGCAGGCGCGTATTGACAGGGAAATGGCCGTCATCATTAGCCACCATGAGCGAATCGCGAAAGCTATCGAGGCCTTTTGGGGTCATCGCGACTGCACCGAGTACTTGCAAAAATTGATATTGAGCGGTGGTGATGGTGCTGGGAAATCCCGAGTGGGATTCAAACCGGCCGTTTTAGCGGCACTGATCAACCTGAGCGAACTTAACGAAGTGGATCATCGCTGAGTTTTACAGCTAGGCGAGCAAGAAAAAAGGCCACTCAAAAGTGGCCTTTTCCACGATGTCGGCGGCTTAACTCAGTGGAACTGCTCTTCCTCGGTCGAACCCGTCAATGCAGTCACGCTGGACTTGCCACCTTGAATCGTCGTGGTGACTTCGTCGAAATAGCCGGTGCCGACTTCCTGCTGGTGTGACACGAAGGTGTAGCCACGGTCGCGTGCTGCGAACTCTGGCTCTTGCACTTTCTCGACGTACGCCGTCATGCCGCGTTTAACGTAGTCTTGCGCCAAGTCATACATGTTGTACCACATGGAGTGGATGCCAGCCAGAGTGATGAACTGGTACTTGTAGCCCATCGCGCCCAACTCGCGCTGGAATTTGGCGATGGTGGCATCGTCCAAGTTTTTCTTCCAGTTGAACGACGGTGAGCAGTTGTAGGCCAGCATTTTGCCGGGGTGAACTTTGTGTACGGCATCGGCAAACTTCTTGGCGAAGTTGAGGTCGGGCGTACCAGTCTCACACCAAACCAAATCGGCGTACTCGGCGTAGGCGTTGGCTCGGGCGATGGCTTGGTCAATACCTTTGTGGGTTTTGTAGAAGCCTTCGGCGGTGCGCTCACCCGTCAGGAATGGCTTGTCGATGTCGTCGTAGTCGCTCGTCAAAAGATCAGCCGCTTCCGCGTCGGTGCGGGCGATCACCAGGGTGGGCACGCCGCACACGTCAGCGGCCATGCGCGCGGCGATCAGCTTTTGGCAAGACTCGCGGGTTGGCAAGAGAACCTTGCCGCCCATGTGGCCGCATTTCTTGACGGACGCCAACTGGTCTTCCCAGTGCACGCCGCCCGCGCCAGCTTTGATCATGGCCTTCATCAGCTCGAATGCATTCAAAACACCGCCAAAACCGGCTTCAGCGTCAGCCACGATGGGCGCGAAGTAATCGATGTAGTCTTTGCCACCTGCGTCAATGCCTTTGGCATGTTGGATTTCGTCCGCACGGCGGAAGGTGTTGTTGATAGTTTCAACGACTTTTGGCACTGAATCGACGGGGTACAGCGACTGGTCGGGGTACATCGACGAGTAGGTATTGTTGTCAGCAGCCACTTGCCAGCCAGACAGGTAAATGGCTTTCACGCCGGCCTTGACTTGCTGCATGGCTTGGCCACCGGTCAACGCGCCGAGGCAGTTGACATAAGGCTGTGTGTGCAGCAGATCCCACAGCTTTTCAGCGCCGCGACGTGCGAGAGTGTGCTCGATAGGGAATGAACCGCGCAAACGCACGACATCGGCGGCGCTGTAACCGCGCTTGATGCCTTTCCAGCGCGGGTTGGTGGCCCAGTCTTTTTCCAGCGCTTGGATTTGCTGGTCGCGGCTCAGTTGTTCGGTAAAGCTTTGTGGCACGGAAACACTCCTTGAGGTGATGAAAAACTCGACAGCAATACGCTTTGAATGACGCTGCTGATGCATGAATTTTAAGTCTTATATAAGACTGTTGTCATCTCTTATGTCTTATAGAAGACATATTTTTATTTTAGGAAAATCAATAACTTAACAACACAATTCCAAATTATGAAAATTTATTTCTCATAATGAGAAATTTTTTGCAGCGCAGCATTCTTGTATTTCACAATATGGAATTCAAAAATGCTCCGTGAAACGGCTACACCCTCTGGCGCGTCCGCGTGGCTTGGCGCGCCACGTAAATGCTATAGGCGACCACCGCGCAGGTGATCACCGCGATCAGCAAGGCAGCCGCCGCGTAGATCGACGGGTTCACGCCCCGACGCGCGTAGCTGAAGATCACCTGCGGAAAGGTGGTGACGCCAGGCCCGGACAGAAACTCAGAAATCACCACATCATCGAATGACAGTGTGAACGTCAGCAACCAGGCAGATATCACCGCCTGCGACATATTGGGCAGGGTCACCAGAAAGAACACCTGCAAAGGCCGCGCACCCAAATCCATGGCAGCCTCCTCAATGGAACGATCCATCGCCGACAACCGTGACTGGATGACCACGGTGGCGTAGGCCACCCCCAGGAGCGCATGCCCCAGCACGATGGTGACAAAGCCGCGCTCGGGCCACCCAACAGCGCGTTGCACCGACACCATCAGCAGCAGCAGCGAAAGGCCCAAGATGACTTCAGGCATCACCATCGGCGCATTGACCATGCCAGAGAAAAGTGGCCTCGCGCGAAAGCGCGTGTAGCGCACGAGCACGAAAGCAGCGAATGTGCCCAGAATGACGGACAGCGTACCGGTGAGCAAGGCAACCTTCAGTGAAAGAAAAAATCCCTCCACCAGCTTGGAGTCCTCCACAAGAGCCGCATACCAGCGCAGCGAAAACCCGGTAAAGATCGCATCTTGGCGCGTGCTGTTGAAGGAAAACAGAATCAGGAATAATAGCGGCGCGTACAGAAAGAAAAACACCGCCAAGAGCCAAAAGCGACCCAAGTAGCGTTGAAGGAATCGAGGGAACAGGCCCAAAGTCACCCTGCCCGCGCGTCTCGTTGCGCCGCACTTTGTTGGTGGTAGATGCCCAGCGGCACCAAGATAAGCAAAATCATCACCACGGCCAAAGCGGCAGCTCGCGGCCAGTTGTTGCTGCTGAACATTTCGTCCCACACCACGCGACCAATCAGGATGTTTTCAGCCCCACCCAGGAGCGACGGAATCACAAACTCGCCCACGGCAGGGATGAACACCAGCATGCAGCCGGAGATGATGCCCGCCCGGCTCAACGGCACGGTGATCAGCCAAAACCCCTTCCACGGACTGGCACCCAGGTCGTAGGCGGCCTCCAACAGGCGTATGTCCATTTTGACCAGCGTCGCGTACAGCGGCAAGATCATGAACGGCAGGTAGACGTAGGTCATACCGACCAGCATGGAGACATCCGTGTACAGCATCTGGATCGGTTCATTCACGATGCCCGTCCACATCAACAACTGGTTGACCATGCCTTGGTCTGCCAGGATGCCTTTCCAGGCGTAAACGCGCAGCAAAAACGATGTCCAGAACGGAAGCATGACCAACATCAACAATACGGGCCGAATGTTGGGTTTGGCCCGCGCCATGAAGTAGGCGAACGGGTAGCCGATGAAGAGGCATAGCACCGTGGTGAGTGCCGCATACCGCAGCGACGTCCAGTACGCCTCCATGTAGATGGTGTCACCAAACTTCGACGCGCCATCCGTACCTTTGAAGATCGACGTGTAGTTCTCCCACTTCAACCGCCACTGCCAACTGCCAGAAGAGGTGTCGAGCAAGGGCGCAAATGGGTCAATGCCACCACCCATGTCGGTGACGCTTATGCGAAGCAGGATCAGGAACGGCAACGCGAAGAAAACCAGCGACCAAACGAACGGCACGCCGATCACGAACCGCCGCCCCGGCTTGATCGAAGAGAACGCAATAGTCGTTGCGGTCATTGCGTCAGCACAATCGACGCCGACGCGTCCCACCAGATGTAAACCTGGTCACCCCAGGTGATGTCAGCGCTGGTCAAGCCACGCTCATGTGCGTGGTTGATGGTGTTGACGCGCACTGTTTTTCCGCCCGCCATCTCAACCAGAAAGCTGGTGTAGCTTCCCAGATAGCCAATCTCGCGCACGCTGCCGCCGAAGAGATTGGCGGTGGCGGACGGCTTGGTTTTGGAGACATTGATTTTCTCGGGTCGTATCGCCACCGCGACTGCTTCGGCTGCCCGGTGAGGCGACGCTGTATTGATGTGCATCACACCAATATCTGTTCGTACTGCCGTTTGCACTTCCCCAGTCACGTTGATCCGTCCATCGAAGATATTGATGTTTCCGATGAAATCGGCAACAAAACGGCTATTGGGAAACTCGTAGATCTCTTTCGGCGTGCCCACCTGCACCACTTTGCCGTGGCTCATCACAGCGATACGCGAGGCCATGGTCATCGCCTCTTCCTGGTCGTGCGTGACCATCACGCAGGTGACGCCGACCTTCTCGATGATATTGACCAGCTCAAACTGAGTTTGCTCGCGCAACTTGCGATCCAGCGCACCCAAGGGCTCGTCCAGCAGCAACAACTGAGGCTTTTTCGCAAGGCTGCGGGCCAGCGCGACGCGTTGCTGCTGCCCGCCAGAGAGCTGATGCGGTTTTCGCTGGGCCAACTCGCGCAGTTGCACCAAACCCAGCATCTCGTCCACACGGGCCTGCATGGGCGGTTTGGCCATGCCCTCGCGCTTGAGACCAAATGCAATGTTGTCCCACACACTCAGGTGCGGGAACAGCGCGTAAGACTGAAACATCATGTTGATGGGCCGCCTGTAAGGTGGAAAGGTAGCAATGTCCACCCCACCCAGAAGCACCGAACCAGAGCTGGGTTTCTCAAACCCTGCGAGCATACGCAAGAGCGTTGATTTACCGCAACCGGAACTGCCCAAGAGCGCGAAGATTTCGCCCTTTTTGACAGCGAGAGATACCGCATCAACCGCCACCACCTCGTCGAACCGCTTGACGAGCTGGCGAGTTTGCAGAAAACCGTCTTCGCCCGGCGCAGCGGCATCCATCGGCCTATTTACCCTTTTTGAACAGCGTGAACACACTGCTCATCGACTCACGGCCTTCGTTGGTAAAGCTTGAGGGTGCTACCAGTTTTTTGAGGTTATCAGCGTCCAAATAGACCGTCTTGTCGTTGGCAATCTCGGGCTTGACGCTGGCCACACTCGCTTTGTTGGCGGTGGCATAGCTCAATTCATTGGTCAGTGACGCGGAGACTTCCGGCTTCAGGAAGTAGTTGATGAACGCCAGCGCATTGTTGGGGTGCTTGGCATCTTTGGGGATGGCGAGGTTGTCAAAAAACGCTAGCCCGCCTGTGGAGGGCACCAGCACCTGGATGTCGTTGCCATTCTTGTTCTCAATGGCCCGCGCGCGCGCAATGTTCATGTCGCCCGCCCAGCCCAGTGCAACGCAGGCCTTGCCGCCTGCCAGATCGTCAATCATGGTGCTGGAGAACAGCCTCACGTGCGGCCGCACTTTGGCCAGCATCTCGCCCGCGGCTTTGTGGTCTGCCGGGTCGCTGGAATACGGGTTTTTGCCGAGGAAATGCATCGCTGGAGGAATCACCTCGGTGGGTGAATCCAGAAATGCGATGCCGCACGACTTCAGCTTGGCGGTGTACGCGGGATTAAACACCAGCTCCCATGCGTTGTCAGGCAATGCAGTGCCGCCTAAGGCTTTGGTGAGCATGGCCTTGTTGATGCCCACCGTGGTGTAGCTCCAGGCCCACGGGATCAGGTAAGCATTGCCGGGGTCAACCACATTGAGCTTGGCCATGATCTCAGTATCAAGGTTACCGTAGTTGGCGACCTTGGACTTGTCGAGCTTAGTCAGCAGCCCGCCTTCGATTTGCGATTTGGCAAACACCGCGCCGGGTACCACCAGGTCGTAGCCGCTATTGCCTGCGACCAGTTTGGCTTGCAGCGCTTCATTGTTCTCAAACGTCTGGTAGTTGACCTTGATACCAGACTCTTTCTCAAAATTGGCCACCATGCCCTTGGCGATGTAATCCGGCCAGTTGTAGATGTTGAGAATCTTCTCTTCGGTGTTGGCTGCGACGGGCGCTGGCGCGGAGACTGGCGCGGGAGCTGTCGCGGCTGCGGGTTTGGACGCGGTGGTCGTCACCGCGTCTTCTTTTTTGCCGCAGGCCACCAAGGCCGAACTCAACGCCGTGGCCAACGACAAGGTGATCCAAAAGTGCTTTTTCATGGTGCTGATGCAGAACGCAGGAAAGAAAAGCACGGATTGTATGAAAATCTTCACCAATATCCAACCCACGAAATCAGGGAGTCCATGTATTGAGTAAGCCCCCATCCAGAGGCGCTGCATATGTTTGCCTCGCGCTCAGCATGGCCCTGGTGGGCTGCTATGTGGCATTGTCCAAGCCGCTGGTCCTCGCATTTCCAGTGCTGCTGCTGGCTTGGTTGCGCTTCGGCATTGGCGCGCTGGCGATGCCGCACTGGCTCATCAAGCCCACGAACGAACCGCGTATGACCTCACAAACCCGAGGGCTGGTGTTTCTGGAATCGCTCTTGGGCAATTTCCTGTTTTCGATTTGCATGCTCTACGGTGTGAGCATGACCACCGCAACGTCTGCCGGCGTAATTCTGGCAGCGATACCGGCTGCCGTCGCAGTGATGAGCTGGGTGTTCCTGCGTGAACGCATCGCGCCGCGTGTGTGGGCAGGTGTGGTTTGCGCGGTGATGGGAATTGCGTTGCTGACGCTCACTAAACAGGATCAGTCCACGCAAATCGCACGAGAGCTAGGCGGCAATATGACCAATGATCTGGCCTTGTGGGGCAATCTGCTGCTGCTCGGTGCAGTACTGTGCGAAGCCGCCTATGCAGTCATCGGCAAGAAGCTCACCGGCGCTCTGGGGCCCAAGCGTATTGCTGCCCTCATCAACCTGTGGGGGTTTACGTTGATGACACCGTTTGGGATTTACCTGGCGCTTGATTTCAACTTTGCCGCTGTCTCTGGCGACATGTGGTGGCTGCTGATTTTCTACGCCCTTGCCGCCAGCGTATGGACAGTGTGGCTGTGGATGACGGGCCTGAAGTCAGTGCCAAGCGCGCAGGCTGGCGTGTTCACTGTGATGTTGCCGCTGTCTGCCGCACTGACTGGCGTGCTGTTGCTGGGGGAGAGATTGAGCGACCTTCAGGCCCTGGCGTTCGGCATTGCGCTCTTGGGTGTGCTGCTGGCAACATTCCCGTTTAGAAAAACTCAAAAAACTTGAGGCCTGACAGCCTGTTGAACCTGAGTCATGCCGCACTGGATGAGCTTGCGACCGGCTTTCCAGAGGAGAAAGATGCGGTCTTCCCTCTGAAAAAACAACATTTTCGAATGAAAAAAGTGATTTTCCCCTATGAAACACGCTTTTTCTCCAGTAGCATCCGCAGTGCCAGTGGAGAAGCAGTTTTTCGCTGGTGATTAATCAACTTCTAGAAGGATAATTCAATCATGGCAACTGCAAAAAAAGCACCCGCGAAAAAAGCTGCACCTGCAAAGAAAGTAGCACCCGCGAAGAAAGTAGCCGCCAAGGCTCCCGCAGCCAAGAAAGCTGCACCTGCCAAGAAAGCGGCTCCTGCCGCTAAAAAGGCAGCTCCGGCCAAAAAGGTAGCGGCGAAGAAGGCACCC
Source organism: Rhodoferax sp. (assembly GCA_031380235.1). Taxonomy (GTDB): domain Bacteria; phylum Pseudomonadota; class Gammaproteobacteria; order Burkholderiales; family Burkholderiaceae_C; genus JANYCG01. Next base: position 11,438 of record JANNFW010000231.1, read on the forward strand.
GCCAAAAAGCGGACCGTCAACGCAGCCTTCATGAAGGCCTTGACGCCAAGCGCCGCTTTGGCCGCGATTGTGGGTGCAAGCCCACTGCCGCGTACGGAAGTGGTCAGCAAGCTCTGGGTTTACATCAAGAAAAACAAGCTGCAAGACGCAGTCAACAAGCGCATGATTAACGCTGATGCGAAGCTGAAGGAAATCTTCGGCAAGATGCAAGTGTCCATGTTCGAGATGGCGGGCTTGATTGGCAAGCACTTGAAATAAAGCACTTGACGTAATCGAAGGCCCTCACAAGGGTTTTTGCCAACAAAAAGACCGCATCCGTGCGGTCTTTTTTTGTTATGGTTGGCTTTGTCAAGCTTGGCACGTCTCAGACTGAATCTCATACCCGCATGATTGCAACTCTCAACCGTTGGTTCGACAGTGATGTCGGCTACAGCTTTCGCTCCTCGCCCGTGGCCATTGCCGCAGCCGTGATTGCGTTTTTGTGTTTTTTCTGCGCCATCTTTGCAGGCTGGGTGTCGCCGCACAATCCGTTTGACTTGAAGACGCTGGAACTCAGCGATGCGCGCCTGCCGCCCGCCTGGGAGGAAACCGGGACATCCAAATACCTTTTGGGCACGGACGACCAAGGCCGCGACATTTTGTCCGCCCTGTTCTACGGCGCGCGGATTTCGCTGCTGGTGGGCGTCGCCTCGGTCATTCTGTCAATGCTGATTGGCGTGAGCATGGGGTTGCTGGCAGGCTTCAAGGGTGGCTGGGTGGACACCCTGCTCATGCGCCTGTGCGATGTGATGCTCTCCTTCCCCGCGATCTTGGTGGCTCTGTTAATTGCTGGCGTGGGCCGCGCGCTGTTCCCCAACGCGCAGGACACAGTGGCATTCGGCGTGCTGATCATCGCCATCACGCTAACCGGTTGGGTGCAGTACGCACGCACGGTGCGCGGCACCACCATGGTGGAGCGCAGTAAAGAATACGTGCAGGCCGCGCGCGTGACGGGCGTTGCGCCCTTTCGCATCATGTGGCGCCATGTGCTGCCCAACGTGATGGGTCCGGTGCTGGTGCTCTCCACCATTCAGGTAGGCACTGCGATCATCACTGAGGCCACCCTGTCGTTTCTGGGCGTGGGTGCACCGCCCACTGCACCGTCTTTGGGCACCTTGATTCGCGTGGGCAATGATTACCTGTTCTCTGGCGAATGGTGGATCACCTTGTTCCCCGGCCTGATGTTGATTTTGATAGCGCTGAGCGTCAACCTCCTGGGCGACTGGCTTCGTGATGCGCTGAACCCCCGGCTGCGCTAAACCAGCACTGCGTTCGCGCTGCCGCCCGGTTGACCCCTGCACATCAGGGGCTACGGGAAAGCCCTTTTGACAGGCGCGGCGCAGATATTGCATAGTACTTTTCTTCATATTTTTTCATTAAGGGATTCCATGAACCTGAAATTCACCTCGATTTGCGCGGCAGCGCTGGTCGCGTTGGCGGCTGTGCCAGCCGCTCAAGCCAAGCCATTCAAATGGTCCAGCGCCAGTGATATTCCCACGATGGACATCCATTCGCAAAATAATGCGCTGGGCAACGGCGTGCATGCCGCCATTTTTGATGCGCTGGTGTACTACGACAGTGTCACCTTCAAGGCGATGCCCCAGTTGGCGACGAGCTGGCGCGACATCTCGCCCACTCAGGTGCGCTTCAATCTGCGCACTGGTGTGAAGTTCAGCGACGGTTCGATGATGACAGCGGATGACGTGGTCTATTCGCTCAACCGCGCAATGGCCAAGACCTCCAACTTCACTGTTTATACCCAGGGT
>JANNFW010000329.1:0-7284 GCA_031380235.1 Rhodoferax sp.
TAAATCATCCGGGTTGATCGCATCCAGGGCGGCTTCAACCGCGCTGACTGCGGCAGAGGCGGGTGCTGGCGGAACCGCAAACAAATCCACCTGCGCCTGCGCCGACTCGGCGTGCGCCTCCAGCGCGCTGAGGGCGTGGCGAGCGTGGTTGAGCACCTGCGTGGGCATGCCTGCGAGGCGGGCGACCTGGATGCCGTAGCTTTTGCTGGCGGGGCCAGCTTGAATCTCGTGCAGAAAGACGATGTCCTGGCCCGCCTCAGCGGCACTGACGTGTACGTTGAGTGCCGCGTGATGTTGGGCGGGGAACTCTGTCAACTCAAAGTAGTGGGTGGCAAACAGGGTGAAGGCGCGGGTTTTGTCGTGCAGTTGGGCGGCAATGGCCGAGGCCAGCGCAAGGCCGTCGAAGGTGGAGGTGCCCCGGCCGATTTCGTCCATCAGCACCAGTGAATGCGGGGTAGCGCTGTGCAGAATTTGCGCGGCTTCGACCATCTCCAGCATGAAGGTGGACTGGGCGTTGGCCAGGTCGTCCGCTGCGCCAATACGGGTGTGAATGGCATCAATCGGCCCGAGTCGGCACGCCGCTGCAGGCACGTAACTGCCGATGCTGGCCAACAGCACAATCAGCGCAATCTGGCGCATGTAGGTGGATTTGCCGCCCATGTTGGGGCCAGTGATGATCTGCATGCGGGCTTTGGTACCCAGACGCGTGTCGTTGGCGATGAAGGCGGCGCTGGATGTTTCAGCAAGGCGCATTTCCACGACCGGGTGGCGGCCGGCGTCAATGTCGATGCAGGGCTCTTTGACGAACTGTGGCGCGCACCAACCCAGCGTGAGTGATCGTTCAGCCAGCGCGCACAGCACATCCAGGCTGGCCAGCGCGCGGCCCACGCGAGCCAGCACGGCGATATGCGGCTGCAATTGATCCAGCAGTTGCTCGTACAAGAATTTCTCGCGTGCCAAGGCTCGCTCCTGCGCGCTCAGGGCTTTGTCTTCAAAGGCTTTGAGTTCGGGTGTGATGAAGCGCTCGGCGTTCTTCAGTGTTTGGCGGCGGCGGTAGTCGTCAGGCACTTTGCTGGCCTGGCCCTGCGTCACTTCAATGTAGAAGCCGTGCACTTTGTTGTACTGCACGCGCAGGTTGGCAATGCCGGTGCGGGCCTTTTCGCGCACTTCCAGCGCCAGCAAAAAGTCGTCACAGTTGGTTTGAATGGCGCGCAGCTCGTCCAGCTCGGCATCAAAGCCATCGGCAATCACACCACCATCGCGCACGAGCGCAGCAGGCTCGTCCTGTAGCGACTGAGTCAGCAGCGCCGCACAAGCCGCCGGGGGCATCAAATCGGCGGAAATTTGAGCTAAATAGCCCTCTAGCTCCCGTAGATGTTGCGTAAGAAGCTCTGTTTTTTGTAGTGTTATTTGCAGTGCCAAAAGCTCACGCGGGCGCACTTGGCGCAACGCAATACGGGCGGTGATGCGCTCTACATCGGCGCTGCCCTTGATTTGGTCACGCAATTGCTGCCCACGCGCGGTGTGGCCCGCTGTGCCGTTGCGCAACTGGGCAATGGCCTGTAGTCGCTGGCGCGCGGGGGTACGGTCGCGTGTGGGCTGCAACAGCCAAGTTTTCAGCAGACGGCTGCCCATGCCGGTCATGCAGGTGTCCATCAGTGACAGCAGCGTGGGCGCTGTCTCGCCGCGCAGTGTTTGCACCAGCTCCAGGTTGCGCTGCGTGGTGATGGGCAAGTCGATCAACTCATCATGACGCTGCACCTGCACGCTATGGATGTGGGTTAGCGCGCGTCCCTGGGTGTGCTCGGCATAGGCCAGCAGCGCTGACGTGGCGGCGTGGGCCAGCGGCAATGAATCCGCATTCCACGAAGCCAGCGTGGTGGCTTTGAGCATCTCCAGCAAGGATCGCTCGCCCAGCGCCGCATCAAATTGCCACTCGGGCCGCGCACCGAGCGAGAAGCCTGGCCCGCCCGAAGGCGAATGGCGCATGCCCTTGAGCCGTGCTTCAAACTGCGGCGGCACACCCACGCTGAAAATCACCTCGCTGGGTGCCACGCGGGCGACCCAGTTCGCTAACTCATCCGCAGCGCACTCGGCCAGGTGCACGACGCCCTGCGTCACGCTTAGCCAGGCCAGCCCGCAGGTGTTGCGTGGCCCCTGATGCACGGACAGCAGGATGGATTCGGATTTGTCGCTCAGCAGTTCGCTGTCCGTCAGCGTACCGGGCGTCACCACGCGCACGACTTTGCGCTCGACCGGGCCTTTACCAGTGACCTCGCCTACCTGCTCGCAAATCGCCACGGATTCGCCCAGCTTGATCAACTTGGCCAGGTAACCCTCGACCGAATGAAACGGCACGCCCGCCATCGGAATCGGCTGGCCGCCTGAGGTGCCACGGCGCGTCAGCGTGATGTCGAGCAGGCGGGCAGCCCGTTCGGCATCGTCAAAAAACAGCTCGTAAAAATCGCCCATGCGGTACAGCAGCAGCGTGTCGGGGTAGCCGGCCTTCAGGGCCAGATACTGCTGCATCATGGGGGTGTGCGATGCAGGAGCTAGCGCCGCAGCCGGTGGGGTAGGGGTCGTGTAGGGAATGCTCACGTTGACTTAAAGGGTTCTGCTGGACGCGGCAAGTGTAAAGGTCTGATAAATTACAAGCGTTGCAGCCATAACCATTCAATTCCGCCAATGACCTCCATCAACCGATGACACCTCCCGATAAATCAGGCGATTCATCGAAAGATCGTTCAAACGATCAACCGAACAGTGGGGAAATGGCGATGTTCTCGGCCGTTTTCCACAGAATGCTCCGGCCGTGTGTTTTGTCGCGGCTGCACGATGGACTGCTGGTGGATGTGAACTCGGCGTGGGTGGCGATGACTGGATTTTCCAGGGCCGAAGCGGTTGGCAAGACGACCGTTGAGCTGGGTATTTGGGAAGCCACCCCACTTCGCGCCAAAGCACTGTTACCTCTGCAGCAAGGCCAGGCGCAAGTCATCATCGAAAACATGCTGACTGCCAAAGGCGGCGTCAAGCGCCCCATGCGGGTGGTCGCGGAGCGCTTTGTCCTGGGTGGTGTTGAGCACTTGCTCAGCGAACTGCACGACGTGACAGGTTTGCAAGACACACCTCAAATCTTGCAAGACAAGCTGGATTTCATTGAGAAGCTGACCAACCGCGTGCCCGTTATGTTGTTCCAGTTTCGTCTGCGCACTGACGGGTCTTCGCATTTCCCGTTTATCTCAAAAGGCTTTCGCCATGTCTTCAATTTGCCACCGCAAGATGTGATTCAAGATGCATCCAAGGCCTTCGACGCCGTTCACCCGGATGACGTGGTAAGTATCTGGGACTACATCAAAGCTTCCAAGTCTGAAATGAAGCCGTGGCAGCAGGAGTTTCGAGTCAAGGCGGCGGACGGCACTTACCGCTGGCTGTATGGCGACAGCGTGCCCCAGAGCGAGGGCGACGGCTCCATGATGTGGTACGGCACTCTCACCGACATCACCAAGCGCAAGCTCGAACAGGAGGAGCTGACCGCCGTGAGGGAGACGCTGGTGGAGCAGGCCAACGCGCTCACCGTGGCGATGGATCACATGTCTGACGGCATTTTGACAGTCAACCCAGCGGGCAAGATCACCCGTTACAACCAGCGCTTTCTGGAACTGCTCGACATTCCACAAGTCGTCATGGCCAGTTTGACCGATGGGCTGGATCTGATTGAGTTTCAAAAAGCACGTGGCGACTTTGGAGAAAATTACACTTGGGTTGAAACGGGTGCCAGAGCGGCCATCGAGGCGGCAACTTTGCAATCAGGACCCGAGCGCTACATTCGCAAAACACGCGCAGGGCGAACCCTCGAAATTCGGTCACGCACCTTGCCCGACGGGGGTGGGGTTCGCACGTTTGCGGATGTGACCCATTTTTTGGAAGCCCAGGCCAAGCTTCATGCGAGCGAGTTGCGCTTTCGCGGCTTGACGGCGCTGTCATCCGACTGGTATTGGGAGCAGGATGAAAACTTCCGCTTTCTGCGGGTGGATGGTTACCTGTTTGACAACGATGTTCCAGGGTCAGATTTTATTGGGCTCACGCGCTGGGAAACCGATGCGGGTGGCTTGACCCCGGCGCAGTGGGACGAGCACCGCAAGATTCTAGAGACGCGCCAGATCTTCAGGAATTTTGAGATACAGCGCCGCCTGCAGGACGGTTCGATCCTGTGGGCATCCATCAGTGGTACGCCCATATTCGCGAGTGACGGTACCTTCGTGGGTTACCGCGGCATCGGCAGGGATGTCACCGCGCAAAAGGAACGCGAAGAAGACATCGTTCGGCTGGCGTTCTACGATCCGCTGACCAATCTGCCCAACCGCCGCTTGCTGGTGGATCGCCTGGGTAAAGCCTTGGTGACCAGCGGGCGCAGCCAGACCCGAGGTGCCTTGCTGTTCATTGACCTTGACAACTTCAAGGACCTGAACGACACGATGGGGCACGATGTGGGCGATCAACTGCTTGAAAAAGTGGCCAACCGCCTGTCGCTTTGCGTGCGCCAGGCGGACACGGTCGCCCGCTTTGGCGGCGATGAATTTGTGGTAATGCTGGTGGGCTTGAGTTCGGAGGTCGCGGGTGCCGTGGATCAGGTCAAGACCGTGAGCCAGAAAATTCTGGAGACGCTGAACCTGCCCTTTGAGTTGCGCGGCAGCGTGCATTTCAGCACGCCCAGTATTGGCATCACCTTGTTCAGTGGCCATCATCAAAGCGTGGACGACTTGCTCAAGCGGGCAGACCTGGCGATGTACCAGGCCAAAGAGGCGGGCCGCAATACCATGCGATTTTTTGACCCCGAAATGCAGGCGGCGGTAGCCCGGCGCGCAGCGCTGGAGACAGATTTGCGTCAGGGCATGGAGCGCAATGAATTTGTGCTGCACTACCACGCGGTGATGGACCGGGAGGGCCACGTGGTGGGCGTCGAGGCACTGGTGCGTTGGCTGCACCCGCAACGCGGGCGCGTGATGCCGTTGGAGTTCATTCCTGCTGCAGAGCAAAGCGGCTTGATCATGCAGTTGGGGTACTGGGTGCTGAAGACGGCCTGCGACCAGCTCGTGCTGTGGAGTGCCGATCCGAAAAAGCAGGGCTTGAGCATCGCCATCAACATCAGCGCCCGGCAGTTCCGGCATGCCGAATTTGTGACAGACATTCTGGGCACCCTCAGGCAGACGGGCGCCAAGCCGCATCGCCTCAAACTCGAACTGACGGAGTCGCTGCTGCTCACCGATGTGCATGAGGCCACCGCCAAAATGCAGACTTTGCGCGATGTCGGCGTGCGGTTTGCACTGGACGACTTCGGCACCGGTTATTCGTCCTTGTCGTACCTCAAAAATCTACCTTTGGATGAGCTGAAAATTGACAAGTCATTTATTCGCGACTTGCTGACCGACCCCAAAAACGCCGCGATCGCGCTCACCGTTTTGGCGCTGGGCTTGAGCTTGGGGCTGGATGTGGTCGCCGAAGGGGTGGAGACGCAGGAGCAGCTGGACTACCTCGCGCAACATGGCTGTGAATTTTTTCAAGGTTACCTTTTTGGGCAACCTGTCACCGAGGATGAATTGAAGTTGGACACTCAGGTACCCGGATTTCCGGTGACCCAGCAGGCACCACTTTCTTAACGGATTTCCCCTACTGCGGTGCCACGGATTGCAGGGAATCGATGACACCCGCCTTGGCCTGCGCGGACGCAAATTTGCTGTATTTGCCAAACAGACCGACCATGTGGCCGTAAATCTTCGGGTTGCCTGCCAGGCATTCTTTCTGATCCAAAAAATTCGCTTCACCCGTGAAGTTGCCCACCAAACCACCGGCTTCGGTGACCAGCAAAGAGCCCGCTGCGACATCCCACGGTGACAGGCCTGCTTCAAAGAAACCATCGGTGTAGCCGGCTGCGACATACGCCAGATCGAGTGCTGCCGCCCCCGGCCTGCGCAGGCCAGCACAGCGCGGCATGATGTCGCCCATCATTGCCAGGTAGGTTTGAAAATTGTCGCCGGGACGAAACGGAAAGCCCGTCGAGATCAGGCACTCTTGCATGCGGATGCGCTTGGAGACGCGCAGGCGACGATCATTTTGAAACGCGCCACGGCCCTTGGTGGCGGTGAATAAATCGTTGCGGGTGGGGTCGTAAATGACGGCTTGCTCAATCTTGCCGCGCACCGCCAGAGCAATGCTGACGCAGTAAACGGGCAGGCCGTGGATGAAATTGGTGGTGCCGTCCAGCGGGTCAATGATCCAGACAAACTCGGAATCTTTGGCACCGTGCTCTTGCCCGGATTCTTCGGCCAGTATGCCGTGGCCGGGGTAGGCGGTGAGCAGGGTCTCGATGATGACAGCTTCTGCGGCCTGATCCACCTCCGTCACAAAATCGTTCACCTGTTTTTGGGAGACGCGGACTGCTTCAACGTCCAACGCGGCGCGGTTGATGATGTTGCCAGCAGCGCGGGCGGCCTTGATGGCCACATTGACCATGGGGTGCAGGTTGGGAGACGGCATAAATTGTGAAGTGAAGAACGCGTGGATGCTGCCTGGCGATGCAGGCGGCGACAATCTTGGTATTTTACCTGCCATGAAAACGCGTTTCATTTTGATCAACACCAGCCACGCGGGCAACGTCGGTGCCTGCGCGCGCGCCATGAAGGTGATGGGCTTTGACGACCTGGTGCTGGTCGCCCCGCGCTGGGCCAATGTGTTGCGTCGTGAGGAAACGATCCAACGGGCCAGTGGTGCCTTGGATGTGCTGAACAAGGCCCGCATCGTTGAAACGCTGGACGAGGCGCTTGACGGCGTGACCCACCTTTGTGCCACGGCCATGACCCCACGCGACTTTGGCCCGCCCACGGTCGCACCACGCCCGCATTTTGAGTCGCTTGTGAAGGCATCGCCAGACAATATTCTGCCTTCAGGCGTGGCGTTCCTGTTCGGCTCGGAGCGGTTTGGCATGACGAATGAGGATGTTTACCGCTGCCACGCCGCTTTGAGCATCCCCACCAACCCGGCGTTTGGTTCGCTGAATCTGGGTGCGGCGATTCAGGTCATTGCTTACGAGTGGCGGCTGGCCCTACGTGGAATCTCAGGCGGATTTGCGGTGCACTCCGCCACGCCCCATCCCGTGTTGGCCGATGCACGTCAAGTGGCCGGCATGCTGGCACATCTGGAGGAATCACTGGTTTCAGTTGGGTTTTTGGACCCTGCATCGCCCAAAAAGCTGATGCCACGCCTGAACCAGCTTTTTAACCGCGCCGC
>JANNFW010000362.1:0-4647 GCA_031380235.1 Rhodoferax sp.
GACGGTGAGGGGCAGGCCGGTCAAACCCATGGCCCAGCCCAGGGCGGCAACCAGGGCGGGCAGGACTAAATTTTTGAGCAGCGCCACGCCCAACGCAGCTTTGAGTTGCGCACCGATGCGGGCGCTGGCCAGCGTGGCACCTACCAGCACGAGCGCCAGCGGGCCCATGGCATTGCCCAGCAGCAGCAGCGGGCGGTCTACCACCTCGGGCAGCACCCAACCCGTCTGCGCAAACAGCAGGCCGATGATGATCGGCACAGGTATCGGGTGAAGAATGCCGTTGCGCAGCGCGCCCAGCACCATACGGGCCATACGCCGCCTGCGGGCACCTGCATCGTTGGCATTCTCAGGCGGGATTTTTGATGCCGCTTCGTGCGCCACGGCCAGCTCCAGCATGACCGTGGCCAGCGTCAGCATGATGAGTGCGTGCAATGAGATCAGCGTGAAAAGCGTCACCAGCCCGGCCTCGCCATAGGCCAATCCGATTAGTGGAATACCGATGGCGACGGTGTTGCTGAACGTGGCCGCCAGCGCCACCACGGCGGCGCGGCGCGTGGCACCCTGCCAAAAGAGCATCACGGCGAACAACAAAATCGCGGCGGCGAAGTAAACCGCGACGGGCTTGAAATCCAGCCGCTCGACATGCACCGTGCTCATGGTGCGAAACAGCAAAGCGGGCGTGAGCACGGTGAACACCAGCGCTGCAAGGTCTTTGGTGGCCTCTGCTCTTATGTAACCAGCACGACCAGCTATAAACCCAATAGCAATCAGCAGTACAACGGGGATCAGGGAAGACAGGACGATGGGGTTCATGGGCAGCAGGCGATCAGCGGCCTGAAGTCTACCAACGGTGCCTTGGACATCGGATAATTCCCCATGTCTGAAGAATCGCCCGCCTTGCCGCCAACGTCACCGCCAACCTTCAAGCGCCGCGTGCGCTACCAAGGCACGCACCCACGCCAGTTTGCCGAGAAATACAAAGAGCTCGACCCCGCCCTTCACGCCGCTGAAATCAAGAAGGTGATGGATCGCGGGCAAACGCCAGCGGGCATGCACCGCTCGATCTGCGTGAAAGAGATTCTGGAGATTTTGAACCCACAACCCGGCGAAACGGGGTTGGATGCCACGCTGGGTTTTGGTGGTCACACGCAGGAAATTTTGAAGCGATTGCTGCCCGGTGGTCGCCTGTTTGGCCTGGACGTTGACCCGCTGGTGCTGCCACGAACCGAAGCGCGATTGCGCGCATTGGGTTTTGACGAATCGATTTTGAGCGTACGCCGCATGAACTTCTCAGACATCACCACGCTGCTGCCCGAAGCGGCTGGCGGCTTTGATGTGGTGCTGGCGGACTTGGGCGTGTCATCCATGCAGATTGACAACCCGGCGCGCGGCTTCAGCTACAAAACCGATGGGCCGCTGGATTTGCGGCTGGACCCGAGCAGCGGGCAGTCCGCCAGTGAGCTGCTGCTGTCGGTCACCCGAGCGCGTTTGCGTGATCTGCTGATTGACAACTCCGACGAGCCATTTGCGATTCCGCTGGCCGCCGCATTGCAGGGCCAGTACATCGAAACCACAACCCAGCTCGCTACGCTGATCCGAGAGACCTTAACTGCCACCTTCAAGCGCAGCATGCCGCAAGATGAACGCGAGGCGGAGACCAAGAAGGCGCTGCAACGCACCTTTCAAGCATTGCGCATTGAAGTGAACAACGAGTTTGGCGTGCTGGATCAATTTTTGGCCGCACTGCCCGGCTCCTTGAAACCCGGCGGCCGTGTGGTGATCATGAGCTTTCATTCCGGAGAAGATCGCCGCGTGAAGAAGGCGTTTCAATCCGGTGAGCGGGATGGCACGTATGCGCGAGTGGCACCTGAGTTGATTCGTCCTTCGTTTGAGGAGCAGCGGGCCAACCCACGATCCAGCTCGACCAAGCTGCGCTGGGCTATTCGGGCGTAGCATGAGTCTCGTATTTTTTTCAAACAAACTTTGAGCATTGAATTGACCACCCTATCTGCAATAGCCGCCCGTCGCATTGACGACCTGCCTGGCCCGCGTGGCATTCCGTTTTTTGGCAATGCGTTGCAGGTCAGCGTCTCCAGAATTCACCTGGATATGGAGCAGTGGACGCGCCAGTACGGCTCACTCTTCAAGCTGCGATTGATCCATCGCAAGGTGCTGGTCGTCGCTGACCACGAGCTATTTAGCGCGGTGATGAAAGACCGTCCGCACGGCTTTCGGCGCACTCCGATGCTGGGCATCATCAGCGCCGAGTTGGGGTTGCCGCAGGGCGTTTTCAGCGCCGAGGGCGATGACTGGATGCGACAACGGCGCATGGTGATGGCCAGCTTTTCTCCGAGCCACGTGCGTGCGTATTTTCCGTCGCTGGTCAAAGTCACACTGCGCCTGCGTGAGCGTTGGCTGGCTGCGGCTGCGTCGAAGCAAACCATCAACCTGCAAGCGGATTTGATGCGCTTCACCGTCGATGCGATCTCGGGCCTAGCGTTTGGCAAAGACATCAACACGCTGCAAGCGGGTGACGACATCATCCAGCGCCATCTGGACAAGCTGCTGCCCAACGTCTTCAAGCGCGCCTTCGCCCCGATTCCGATTTGGCGCTTCTACAAGCGGCGCATTGACCGCGAGCTGGAGGCCAGCGTGGCGGTTATCAAAACCAAGCTCGAAGAGTTCGTCGCGCAGGCCCGCACCCGCCTGCGTGATGAGCCCCTGCAAGCCGAGCAGCCACCGCGCAACTTGCTGGAGGCCATGATCATCGCCGCTGACCAACCCGACAGCGGACTGGGCGACAGCCAGGTGGTGGGCAATGTGTTGACCATGCTGTTGGCCGGTGAAGACACCACCGCCAACACACTGGCCTGGATGATCCATCTGCTCAAACTCAACCCGCACACCTTGCAGCGTTTACAAGACGAAGTGCGAACCCTCGCGCCCGACCCCACGCAGTTCACCATGGAGCTGATGGACAGCCTGCCCTACCTCGATGCCTGCGCCAGCGAGACCATGCGCCTTAAACCCGTAGCACCGTTCATGCCGCTGATGGCGCTGCGGGAGGGCCAGGTGGGCGATGTGACGGTGCAACGCGGCGATGTCGTCATGGGCTTGCTGCGCGTTGACAGCGTAAGCGAGCCGCTGTTTGCCAACCCGCAAACCTTCATGCCTGAGCGTTGGTTGGCAGATGCCCCCGCACCGCTGTCCACCGAAGCCAAACGTGCCGCCATGCCCTTTGGCTCCGGCCCGCGCATGTGCCCTGGTCGCTACCTCGCGCTCTTGGAGATGAAGATGGCGATGGCGATGTTGCTGAGCAGTTTCGACATTGAAGCCGTTGACACGCCTGATGGCCTGCCCGCGCAAGAACTGATGGCTTTCACCATGAATCCGGTGGGACTCACGATGCGCTTGAACGCACGGTGACCAGAAATCACACCCACCTTCAAAATGCTATTTAATAAATAGCTGGTTATGCATGTTATTCGAGAGCTATAGGCCTAAAACATCATGAATTTGATAGGTTTTCCCGTTTTCAAGCTAAAAACTAACCTGCGGGTTAATTTTTAGCTGATTTTCAGTTTAAACGATCATCGTTGTTAGAAACTCGCCTGCAAGCCCAGCTTGAGAGTCCTTCCTGGCAACGGCGCTTTACCCGGTGCGGTTTGCGTCAAGATCGACGTAGCGGAGTACGCCAGCACATCGCTCAGGTTGTCGATCTTCGCAAACCACAGCAGCGTGCTGTCACCGAGCTTTTGTTGTTTTCGCATCGTCGCGTTGAGCATCTTGTAGGCCGCCGTCGTGGGCTGACCGGGTGCGACATCATTTTGCGCCGCCACATGGTTGATGGCAAAGCCCGCACCCCAGGCACCTTGCGACCACGCCAGCGCGGCACCCACACGCGCGGGGGCGATGCGCGGGAGGTTTTGCCCCGTGGTCGTGTTGGTCGCGCGCACCAGATCGGCACTTAATGCCAAATCAAGCGTTTGACCTGCATCAATCAAGCGGATGTTGCCGCTAGCCTCCAGCCCGGTGAAGCGCGCGCCGACCTGCGAATACGCAAATTCCGGCAAGATGCCTGCCGCCCCGCCCGACTCCAACGAGGTGTTGTCGCCATTGCCCGAATCCGTCACGCTAACACCTTGACCGCCATTGCCATCACTGTCACGCAGCACGCCCGTTGCATCCAGCGCAATGTAGTTGTTGAACTGGTTCACAAAGGCGCTGACACCAAAGTTGTTTGCGCCGCGTGCCCACTTCACGCCAATGTCGAGATTGGTGGACTGTTCTTTGCTGAAGTTGGCGTTGCCCACTTCATAAGCATTGGTAGCGATGTGCGGGCCGTCGGCAAACAACTCGTAGTCTTTGGGTGCACGTTCGCTGTACGACAGGTTGCCCGTCAACTGCCACTGCGGCGCGACGTTCCAAAGCGCGCCAAACGCATAGCTGGTGGGGTTGAAACTGCGGTTGGCTGGGGTGAACCGCGCAACCTGCGGGTTGCCCTTCGATTCAACGCTGACCAATTCAACCCGAGCGCCAAAACTCAACTTGCCCCAACTGGTTGACAGCTCCTCGTGTGTAAACAACGCCTGCTGGCGCGTGCTGCTATACGGTGCAAAGGCCTCGGCACCATCGGCCGAAAATTGC
>JANNFW010000395.1:0-1941 GCA_031380235.1 Rhodoferax sp.
CTTTGGCATGCGTGACGAGCAGGCTGATGCGGTCAACAAGACGCTGGACTACTACCAATCGATCTGGGCTGAAGATGCCAACGCCGCGCCACGCTTTTTGTGGAACGCCAAAATGCGCTTTGGCAAAACCTTCACCACTTACCAGTTGGCCAAAAAGCTCCAGACCAAGCGCGTGCTGGTACTGACCTTCAAGCCGGCGGTGGAAGATGCTTGGCAAACGGATCTGGAAAACCATGTGGATTTTGACGGCTGGCAATACCTGTCGCGATCTTCAGGCAGCGACCCAACGCAGGTTGACCGCGACCGACCCGTGGTGTATTTCGGCTCGTTCCAGGACCTGCTGGGTCGTGATAAGGAAACTGGGAACATCAAGCCTAAAAACGAGTTGCTGCATGCGTGGAATTGGGATTTGGTGGTGTTTGACGAATACCACTTTGGAGCCTGGCGCGAGACTGCAAAAGAGCTATTTGAGGATGAGGAAGTGGTTCTCACCAAGAAGGAGGCTTCGCTGGACGATACCAAGCGTCTGAAGGAACGGCTGAAGGAGAGAATTGCCGACTTGCAAGAGCCGTTGGAAAAGGAAGCAGACTTCCTGCCCATCACTACCCGGGCCTACTTGTACCTGTCGGGCACACCATTTAAGGCGCTGGCCACAGGGGAGTTCATTGAGGAGCAAATTTTCAACTGGACTTATACCGATGAGCAGCGTGCCAAGGCAGCGTTTGCCCCCACAGACCCCGGCGAACGCAACCCCTATGGTGCCCTGCCGCAAATGCGCCTGCTCACCTACCAGATGCCTGACGAGTTGCTGGCGATTGCCAGCGGCGGGGAGTTTGATGAGTTTGACCTGAACGAGTTTTTTGAGGCAACCGGCATTGGGGCCACAGCAGAGTTCCAGCACAAGAGCGACGTGCAGAAGTGGCTGGACATCATTCGTGGTGGGTACGCGGCCCAGTCTGCCGAATTGCTGAAAACGGGTACGCGCCCGCCGTTTCCGTACTCAGACGTGCGCCTGCTGCCCTATTTGCAGCATTCGTTCTGGTTCTTGCCCAATGTGGCGGCCTGCCATGCGATGAAGAATTTGCTGGCTGAGCGGCACAACACCTTTTGGGGCGGCTACGACGTGATCGTGGCCGCTGGCGCTGAGGCAGGTATTGGGCTGGAAGCGCTGCGGCCAGTGCGCAGAGCCATTGGCAGCGGGTTCGACACCAAAACCATCACGCTGTCATGCGGCAAGCTGACCACGGGCGTGACGGTGGCGCAGTGGTCGTCCATCCTCATGCTGCGCAACTTGAAGTCGCCCGAGACTTACTTTCAAGCAGCGTTTCGCGTGCAGTCGCCATGGTCTATCAAAAACCCCAACGGCGATAACCCGAATGAGGAGGAAATCCTCAAGCCGGCGTGTGTTGTGTTTGACTTTGCGCCTACGCGGGCGCTGCGCCAGTTGTCTGAATACGGCATTGGCCTGTCGCCCAACGAGTCCAACCCCGAGAACGCGGTGCGGGATTTGGTGGCGTTTTTGCCGGTGCTGGCTTTTGACGGTGCCAACATGACGCAGATTGACGCAGGCGGCATTCTGGACATTGCGATGGCGGGCACATCAGGCACGCTGCTGGCCCGCAAGTGGGAGAGCGCGCTGCTGGTGAACGTGGACAACAGCACCCTGCGCCGCATCCTGGACAGCCCTGAGGCGATGGCGGCGGTGGATCGCATTGAAGGCTGGCGCGCACTGGGCGACAACGTGATCGAGACCATCATCAACAAGAGTGACAGGGTCAAAGACCTCAAGAACAAGGCCAAGGAAGGAAAACTGTCGGCCAAGGAAAAGAAAGAGCTTTCTGCTGAGGAAAAGGAATACAAGTCCAAGCGCAAGCTGGTGCAGGATAAGCTGATCAAGTTTGCCAGCCGCATTCCGGCGTTTATGTACCTGTCGGATTTTCG
>JANNFW010000412.1:0-2254 GCA_031380235.1 Rhodoferax sp.
CCGGCGCGGCGCGTTGCTTCGTCTTTGGAAAACAGTTTGAGTGAAGCGATGGCGATGTCGATCTCGCCGCGCATGCGGTTGTTATTGACCACGTCTTCTGCATCGGCTGGCATCGTCGCCTGCGCACCCGTCACAGGGTCGAACGCTTTATTCCCCACGATGACGTAAACCTTGTCAGCGGCGACCTTCACGGCATCTTCAGACAGTGCTTTCAAGTAAGCGGCGAGTTTGTCGTCCGCGTTCAGCATCGATTTGTTCAATGCTTCAATGCGCGCATCGGTTTCGCCGATGGCGATGCCTTTTGCATCGTCCACACTGAACGCGTAGCTGCTGGCCGCAAATACAAACGCAGAAACGACGGTGAAAAGGCGAATGAACATGGATATTCAATGAAAGGCATGCGCAAAAACACGGTGCTGCGCCCACCTTAAAAAAACGCGGGAGGGTACATGCTAATGCACCCTCCCGCCACTACCGACAATCAAACTGACGCTACGGACGTTCAGCGCTTACTTTTTCGCGGGCTCGTCAGGCTTCTTGTCGTTGCCTTCGATGTACGGCGACCATGGCTTGGCTTTCACGGGGCCGGGTGTTTTCCAGACCACATTGAACTGGCCGTCCGCCTTGATCTCACCAATGAACACCGACTTGTGCAAGTGGTGGTTTTTCTCGTCCATCTTCGACGTGATGCCAGACGGTGCGGTGAAGGTTTGACCTGCCATCGCGCCAATGACTTTGTCGGTGTCGGTGGACTTGGCTTTCTCAACTGCTTGCTTCCACATGTTGATACCGATGTAAGTGGCCTCCATCGGGTCGTTGGTCAAAGCCTTGTCTTTGTGACCGGCGAAACCCTTGGCTTTGGCGTAGTCGGACCATTTTTTGATGAACGCATCATTGGTCGGGTTCTTGATTGACTGGAAGTAGTTCCACGCAGCAAGGTGACCCACCAGCGGCTTGGTGTCCACGCCACGCAGTTCCTCTTCACCGACGGAGAACGCAACCACGGGCACGTCTTTGGCTTTCAAGCCCGCGTTGCCCAGCTCTTTGTAGAACGGCACATTGGAGTCGCCGTTGATGGTGGAGACCACCGCCGTTTTTCCACCTGCAGAGAACTTCTTCACGTCTGCGACGATGGTCTGGTAGTCCGAATGGCCGAACGGGGTGTACTTCTCGTCGATATCGGTATCTTTCACGCCCTTGGATTTCAGGTAGGCGCGCAGAATTTTATTGGTGGTGCGGGGGTACACATAATCAGTACCCAGCAATACCCAACGCTTTGCGGCACCGCCGTCTTTACTCATCAAGTAATCAACCGCTGGGATCGCTTGTTGGTTAGGCGCAGCACCCGTGTAAAACACGTTTTTGGAAAGCTCTTCACCTTCGTACTGCACGGGGTAGAACAGCAGGCCGTTCATCTCTTCAACCACCGGTAACACGGACTTGCGGGATACCGATGTCCAGCAACCGAAGATCACCGCGACTTTGTCCTGACCGAGCAACTGCTTGGTTTTCTCAGCGAACAAAGGCCAGTTGGAGGCCGGGTCCACAATCACCGGTTCAAGCTTCTTGCCCAACACGCCGCCTTTTGCGTTGATCTCATCAATGGCCATCAGCACGGTGTCTTTCAACACAGTTTCTGAAATCGCCATCGTGCCCGACAGGCTGTGCAGAATGCCGACCTTGATCGTCCCGCCCGCCTGTGCAAACGCTGGCGAAGCGAAAGTGAATGCGCCCGTCGCAACAGCGGCTGCGGCTGCAATGGCTTTGAGGGGTCCTCGACGATTCATGATGGTTCTCCAAAGATAAAAGTAAAAAGGAAATGCGTGGGCGCAAACTGCCCCGCCCAAAAAAACTGCGTTTTAGTTTCAAACAGTTGCATGTGACTTTGCAAACAACGTGCCAGATACGTGTGGCAGTGCGGAGCGCACGAAAGCGAGGTGTAATTGAACTCATAGGCACGGGTTTGCACCAATAACGGGCATATGCCCGCACCAAAACCTGCCAGCACCCTACGGGCTTGTATCCGTTGTCGCTCTTTTTTGGTGCTTTGTTTACCGGATCCAGGCAAGCTGTTCGCACGTTTTCAAAGGCATGCAAGTTGCGTAACAATGCAAGAATCGAAACAAAAGCTGTGGCTGCCTGATATGGAACTCACCCCTCGCGAGAAAGACAAGCTTCTGATCTTCACCGCCGCGCTTCTGGCCGAGAGACGAAAGGCGCGCGGGCTCAAGCTGAACTACCCTGAGAGCATGGC
>JANNFW010000431.1:0-3119 GCA_031380235.1 Rhodoferax sp.
GAGCGGCTCTAAAGCCGTAGGGAGCCGTTAAGATCGTTGCATGTCACGACCTGTTTCCTCGCTGCCAAAGCCTTCAGCGCAACTCCTCCCTCTCACCGGCCTGCGGGTGGTCGAATTCACCCACATGGTGATGGGCCCCACCTGCGGCATGGTGCTGGCTGATATGGGTGCCGAGGTGATCAAGGTCGAACCCATCGCGGGCGACCGTACGCGGCACCTGCTGGGCTCGGGCGCAGGCTTTTTCCCGATGTTCAACCGCAACAAGAAAAGCATCGCCATCGACCTGCGCAGCGCTGAGGGTGCACAGGCGGCGCGCACGCTTGCAGCCAGTGCCGACGTGGTGCTGGAGAACTTCAAACCTGGCACCATGAGAAAGTATGGGCTGGATTACGCCTCGCTCTCGCAGGTCAACCCGCGTCTTATCTACATCAGTCACAAAGGTTTTTTGCCCGGGCCGTATGAGCACCGCGTGGCGCTGGATGAGGTGGTGCAGATGATGGGTGGCCTGGCCTATATGACCGGGCGGCCCGGCGACCCTTTGCGTGCAGGCAGCAGCGTGAACGACATCATGGGCGGCATGTTTGGCGCGATTGGCGCACTGGGCGCGTTGATCCAGCGCGGCATCACCGGGCGCGGGCAGGAAGTGCAAACCGCCCTGTTCGAGAACAACGTATTTCTGGTGGGCCAGCACATGCTGCAATACGCCATCACGGGCGAAGCCGCTGCACCCATGCCAGATCGCATCTCTGCCTGGGGCGTATACGACGTGTTCACGGTGAAAGATGGCGAGCAAATTTTTCTGTCTGCTGTGAGTGATGCGCAGTGGGACGTGTTTTGCAACGTGCTCGGGTTTACCGACCTCAAGGCCGACCCGCGCTACGCCAGCAACAACGCACGCGTTAAACAGCGCGCCGTTCTGCTGCCCGTGCTGCGCGAGCGTCTTGCAGATCGCAGCGCCGCTGAGCTGGCAAATCTGTTCGAGCAAAACGCCCTGCCCTTTGCACCGATCAAGAAGCCCGAAGAGCTGTACGACGACGAGCACCTCATCGCCACGGGTGGCTTGGCGGATGTCATCTTGACCGACGGCGCCAAAGCCGGGCACACCGCCAAGACCACGCTGCTTCCCTTCACCATGGACCGCCAGCGCCTGGGCGTGCGCCTGCAGCCGCCACGCGCGGGCCAACACACCCGCGAGCTGCTGGAGGGCATGCACTACTCCAAAGCGCAGATCGATGATTTGTTTGCGCAGGCGGCGGTCGCTTGAAACCCATCACGCGACGTCAGACCCTGGCGGCACTTAGCGCAGCGGGCTTTTCTGGCCTTGCCTTTGGTCAATCCGACAAACCCGTCAAGTTCATTCTGCCCGTGTCGGCCGGTTCAGGGCTTGACGGCATCATGCGCGCGGCCAGCACGCAGTTGAGTCTTGCGTTGGGACAGACAGTGGTGATCGACAACCAGCCTGGCGCGGGCGGTGTGATGGGCACAGCGGCGATGATAAAGGCCGCACCCGACGGCCAGACTTTGAGCCTGGTCTCCAACAACCATGTGATCTACCCCAGCGTGCTCAAGTCGGTGCCGTTTGACCCGGTAGTCGATATCACGCCCGTCGCCGTTATCGGTGTGACGCCGATGATTCTGGTGATCAACCCGAAATTACCCGCCCGAAGCTTGAAGGAATTCGCTACGCTGTTGGCCGCCAACCCTGGCACGTACAACTACGCATCGAGCGGCAACGGCACCATCCTGCACCTGGCAGCAGAGATGTTCAAAGACACAAGCGGCACCTTCTCCACCCACATTCCCTACCGTGGCTTTGGACCGATGCTGCAAGATATCTTGAGTGGCCAGGTCGACTGGGGCGTGGGTGCCCTACCTGCGGTGCTGGGCCAAATCAAGGCGGGCAACCTGCGCGCGCTGTGCATCTCATCCCCAGAGCGCAGCCGCGCCGCGCCGGACATCCCCACGTCCGCCGAGGCGGGTTTCCCCAACTATCTGGTTGAAGGCTGGTTTGCTGCCGTCGGCCCCAAAGGCTTGAGCGCCGACCAAGTCAAGCGCATTCACGCCGCTATCGTGACCGCATTTGCCACGCCGGAGGTCAAAGACGCCATGGCGCGACAAGGCAATAGCGTCAACGTCAGCTCGCCCGAGGCAGCTTCAGCGCACTTCAAGTCTGAGCTGGTGAAGTACGCGGCGCTGGTCAAGCGCGCAGGGGTCGTCGCGCAATAGGTTCAACCAACGTATTGCGCCACCACCGTACGCGTCGGCGCATCAGCAGCAAACATATGCTCCACCCGCAGCGATGCCAGCGTGATGTCTTGCGGCGTACCGAAGGTTGAAAACATGCTGAAAAACGCCAGCTCGCCGAGCCGTGTGTCAAATCGTGTTGTGAGCACGGGTGCGGTCTGATACGGCCAGCCACTGTGCAAATTCTGCCCGCCCAGCCGGTCGCGCAGCAGCGCGGCAAACGCTTCCACTTTCGGCGTCAGCGCAGGCTGCACGGACGCATCATCCCGCAGATGCGCCAACAGCGCGGGGCCAACTTCATTCAGATTCAGAATGTGGCGGGTGAAGCCCTGCGGATGCGCCAGCATATCCAGCATATTGATGTTGGCGGTGGCAGCAGCATCCAGAACGTCAGTTGCCCATGGCATCAGCAGGCCTGCCAGCCATTTACCACCCTTGTTGAAGTGCAACACATTCCATAGCGCGTCCATCACGAAGGCGGGCATGGGGTCATGCGCTTGCAGCAGGTGAACGAGCGCGTCGTTGGCCTGCGCCAAGAGCGGATCAGTCAGTGCAGCGGCACTGAACGCTGGCGCATAGCCCGCTTGCAGCATGGCGGCGTTGCGCACGCCCAGCGGCGCATCAAGCTCCTGTAGCCAACTCATCAACAGCGTGCGGCTGGGCTTGGCGCGGCCACTCTCAACAAAGCTCACATGCCGCTGCGACACGCCGACGCGCAACGACAGCTCCAGCTAGCTAAGCCTTCGCGCCTTGCGCGCCTGTTGAAGGGTGATGGGCAGGGTGTGGGTCAGGACGTTCATGATGATTTGATTCAACCACAGCCGCGCGCCAGTTCAATGACCTCGCAGGTAATTGCGGTGATGTACTGGGGCAAT
>JANNFW010000440.1:0-1917 GCA_031380235.1 Rhodoferax sp.
CCGTGCACATCCCCTTCAACGGCGGGCCACCAGCGGCGCTGTCTATCGTCAGTGGCGACACACAGATTTTGGCGACGGTGCCGACCGTCATCATCCCGCAAGTGAAAGCCGGCCGCATGAAGGCGCTGGCGGTGACGGGCAAGACTCGCTACAGCTTGACGCCAGAGCTGCCCACCGTAGCGCAAAGTGGTATCAAGGAATTGGCCAATTTTGAAGCGCTGGCCTGGAACGGCGTGCTGGTGGCTTCAAGCACGCCGCGCGCCACGGTGGATCGCATCAACGCCGCCATCAACGCCGCGATGAAAGACCCTGCCGTGCAAACCCGCCTGCAAACCGCGGGACTGGAGACCGTGGGCGGCACACCAGAAGACTTCGCCAAACTGATCCGTGATGAAGCCGCCAAATGGGCACCGATCATCCAGCGCAGCGGCGCCAAGTTGGATTGACACCATGACACGTTTGATGAAACCTTCACGCCAAATTCTGCTGAACCTTCTGAACCTTGTCACCGCGCTGATGTGCATCACATCATCCGGCGCGTGGGCTCAAACCAAACCCATCCGCCTCATCGTGCCCTACGCCGCTGGCGGCCCGATTGACGTGACAGCCCGCGTGCTGGCCGAGCGTGTGAAGGACAGTTTGGGCACCGTCATCATCGAGAACCGCCCCGGTGCGGGCGGCAACATCGGCGCGGATGCGGTGGCCAAAGCGGCACCCGATGGCTTGACGATTGGCATCGCCGCCACTGCCACGCATGCGGTGAACCCGTGGCTGTATGCCAAGATGCCGTACGACGCAGGCAAAGACTTCGCGCCCATCACGCAAATGCTGCGCGTGCCCAACGTGCTGGTGATGAATGCCGACACGGCGGCGCGATTGAAGATCAACACCGTCAAAGACCTCATCACCTATGCCAAAGCCAACCCCGCCAAGCTCAACTACGGCAGCGGCGGCAATGGCAGCGCGGGGCATCTGGCGGGCGAGATGTTCAAGGCGCAAGCGGGCATCTTCGCGGTGCACATCCCCTACAACGGCGGCAACCCGGCGCAGATGGCGCTGCAAAGCGGCCAGGTCGATTTCAATTTTGACAACCTCGCCACTGCCGCGCCGGGCATCAAATCCGGCAAGCTCAAAGCGATTGCGGTGACGACGTTGGCCCGCTCAAACGCCCTGCCCGACGTGCCGCCCGTGGCCGACACCTTGAGCGGTTTCGCCATCGACACATGGTGGGGCTTGGTCGCGCCCGCCGCCACGCCCCGCGACGTGATCATCAAACTCAATCAGGCCTTCGTAGCAGCCCTGCAATCCCCCGAAACCAAAACGCGCTTCGCTTCGCTGCTGGCTGAGCCGGTTGGAAACTTGCCCGATGAGTTTGGCGCATTTATGAAGTCTGAGCTTGCGAAGTACGAAAAGGTGGTGAAGGCTTCTGGCGCGCGGGTGGATTGAGTCAACTTCTTGCGATACATCAATGAATGACCGCATGATCAATCTCAAGCGCGTTCGCAGCTGTGCGCAGGCGCTTGTCGAAGGTCCAAAATTGGCAGGGGGCGCTCAGAACGGTTGAAGCCAGCAAATGGGTATCGATGTAGCCAACCCCGATGCCGTGCAAGGCATGCAGTTCAATCAGACGTAGCACTTCTTCATCGGCGGCAACCGTCGCCACTGGCAAACGTAGAAGTGCAGACAAGACTGTCACGCGTTGCCGCAAATTACCCAGTGCCAGCTCACCCAGCACAAACGGGTGAGCCAGCACCTGGTTTTTATGCAAAAGCGCTGTCAATTCCGAATTGCCATGTCGCAGGTGATCCACCCACACCGAAGTATCAACCAGAACCATTACTAACCAGCCGACTTACTGCGACGACGTGGTGGCGCTTCAAGCTGGGGCTCAGAGCCACCCAAAAGAGCGAGCCGCTT
>JANNFW010000441.1:0-3089 GCA_031380235.1 Rhodoferax sp.
CCTTCGGCAAACCGTCCACAGAACCAGAAACCAGCAGTGAACCATGGCTAAACGAGATTACTACGAAGTTCTGGGCGTGCCCAAAAACGCCTCTGAAGAAGAGATCAAGAAGTCTTATCGCAAACACGCGATGAAGCACCATCCAGACCGCAACCAGGGCGATACGGCGAAGGCTGCTGAAGAGAAATTCAAGGAATCCAAAGAAGCCTACGAGATGCTGACCGATCCGCAAAAGCGTGCCGCGTACGACCAGCACGGCCACGCGGGCGTGGACCCCAACATGCGCGGCGGCGCGGGCGCGGAAGGCTTTGGCGGTTTTGCCGAGGCGTTTGGCGATATTTTTGGCGACATGTTTGGCCAGCAACGCGGCGGTGGCCGTGGTGCGGGCGGCGGTAGGCAGGTATTTCGCGGTGGCGATTTGAGCTACGCCATGGAGATCACGCTGGAAGAGGCGGCGCGCGGCAAAGATGCGCAGATTCGCATCCCCACTTGGGAAGCCTGCGAGCCCTGCAAAGGCAGCGGTGCCAAGCCGGGCACGTCGGTCAAAACGTGTGGCACCTGCCAGGGCTCAGGCGCGGTGCAGATGCGCCAAGGGTTTTTCAGCGTTCAGCAAACCTGCCCGACGTGCAGAGGCGTGGGCAAGGTCATTCCTGAACCCTGCGCGACGTGCTCGGGTCAAGGCAAGGTCAAAAAGCAGAAAACGCTGGAAGTCAAAATCCCGGCAGGCATTGACGGTGGCATGCGAATCCGCAGCACAGGCAATGGCGAGCCAGGCTCGAACGGCGGGCCGCCGGGCGACTTGTACATCGAAATCCGCTTGAAGAAACACGACATCTTTGAGCGTGACGGCGATGACATCCATTGCTCGGTGCCGATCAGCATCATCACTGCCGCGTTGGGTGGCGAAATCGACGTGCCGACGCTAGAAGGCAAAGCGGCCATCGACATCCCTGAAGGCACGCAAACCGGCAAGCAGTTTCGTTTGCGCGGCAAAGGCATCAAAGGTGTGCGCGCCAGCTACCCTGGTGACCTGTATTGCCACATCTCGCTGGAGACGCCGGTCAAGCTCACCGAGCATCAGCGCAAGCTGCTAAAAGAGCTGGACGAGTCGTTTAAAAAGGGCGGCAGCAAGCATTCACCGAGTGAAAACTCCTGGACAGACAAGCTGAAGAACCTGTTCAGTTAGATTTCTCTTCCAGGCTGGTAAGCGCAGGCACGGCGCTCCCAGTATGCTAGCTTCATTCTGTTACGCAACGGTCGTTAAAAACCGTCTGGCCATGTAACAATGACGGAATAATCACTGCACCATCATGGCTGACGTCAAACTGTTTCACGTGACTGAGTTCGCCGAGAGTATGCTGCGGTCACCTCAATCGCACCGCAGCGCCATGCACCCGTTATGGGTGACCTTGATAGTGACGATCTGGATCGCGACGGTAGGTCACTGGCCGCTGTGGCAAACCATGCTGTTCCAGACCGAACCGGGTACCATGCGCCCCGCCCTCACCCTCTTGCTTGCCGCCCAAATTGGGCTGGGCGCGCTGTTCTGGCTGGCGTTGACGGGCTGGCGCTGGTTGTTTAAAACAGCGATGACCGGACTGCTCATCTGGACGGCTCTGGGCTGCTGCGCGATGGGCGTGCAACTCGCCAGCGGCGAAGCGGTAGCGATGTCTCCCAGCAAGTTGCTTGAGTTTGTGAGCCAACCGGTCAACTGGGGTCGAATGCTCAACGGGCAATGCCTGCTGAACGTTTTGGTGATCGCCGTAGTTCCGGCGGCGCTGATCTGGAGCAGCCGCATCCGGCGTATTCCAGCGATGTCGCGCATCATGATGAATACAGGTTTGGTGTTGGCAAGTTACGTGCTGCTGCGGTGGTCAATCGGCCTGGCCGGCCACGCGCTGCCATCGCCGCTGGATCCGATGGGTGCATTTCATCTGCTTCACTTCATGTAGCAGACTAAAACAAACTCCCCTGCCCGCGCAGCTGCCCCGGCTCAAACTGGCTCACGTCCAACTCCACTCGCTGGCGGTTAAGCCCCAAGCGGGCACAGGCCTTCTCAAAACGCTGCTTGATCAAATCGGCCCATAAGCCGCTGCCTTTCATGCGCTGGCCCCATTCGCTGTCGTAATCTTTTCCGCCGCGCATCTCACGCACGCGGGCCATCACCCGAGCGGCGCGTTGCGGATAGTGCAGGCCCAGCCATTCCTGGAAAAGCGGGTTCAGCTCCCACGGCAGGCGCAGCACGGTGTAGAAGGCGGTGCGCGCGCCAGCGTCCCAGGCGACTTGCAACACCTGCTCCATATCTTCGTTGATAAACGGAATCTGCGGGGCCACGCTCACACCCACGGGCACACCCGCCTCGCTCAGAGCGCGTATCGTGCGCAGGCGCCGGTGCGGGGCGGCAGCGCGCGGCTCCAGCTTGCGGGTGAGTTCAGCATCCAACGAGGTGATGGTGACGTAAACCGCAGCCAGGTTTCGCGCCGCCATGGGCCTGAGCAAATCCAGGTCACGCTCCACGCCGCTGCCTTTGGTCACAATCGCCACCGGGTGATGGCAGTCATGCAGCACTTGGAGCAAGCTGCGAGTGATTTTGAGATCGCGCTCGATGGGCTGGTAGCCATCCGTCACCGTGCCCAGCGCGATCAACTTGGGCACATACGACTTGGCCTGCAACTCGCGCGCCAAAACCTCGGCCAGATTAGGTTTGGCAATAATCTGGGTCTCAAAGTCCAGTCCTGGCGACAACCCCAAGTAGCTGTGCGAGGGCCGCGCATAGCAGTACACGCAGCCATGCTCGCAGCCCCGGTACGGGTTGAGCCCATAGTCAAAATAAATGTCAGGCGAGTCGTTGTGCGTGATGGCGCTTTTCGCATCTTCAAGCCGTACCTGCGTTGGCAGCGGCAGTTTGTCTGCCGCCTCCCCGTCCTGCAGTGTGCCCCACCCATCGTCAAATGCCGCCCGCTCGTCAACCGAGAAGCGATGCGCCATGCGGGTGGCCATGCCACGGCCTTTGATGGCGTGGATGGGGATGACGGTTTCAACCGCATCAATTTGAGGCATGGCGGGCTTCTACTCCTACGGCATCACAG
>JANNFW010000442.1:0-15084 GCA_031380235.1 Rhodoferax sp.
CCCAAAAGCTACTCGTGGTGGGACTACCGCGACGCTGGCTTTCGGCGCAACAGGGGTTTGCGCATTGACCACATCCTGATCAGCAACGCACTCAAAGCTCAGGCCGTGGGCTGCGTGATTGACAAAACTCCCCGCAAGAACGGACGACCCAGTGATCATGCGCCGGTAGTGCTCGAAGTGGCCTGACTCCAAGTTACTACTTATTTAATAGCTTACTATTGAATAAATTCTAAAGCTAGAGGCATATTTTATTCGTATTTTGATTGAAATTGACGATTTGTGAATAAAATTAACTCCCAGGTTCATTTTGAGTTATCCTAGCTTCCGTCGGTAAGACATTTCCTACGTGCAATCAGCTTGCCCATCAGTTTCGCGGTTGCAGGATCGCACGCATACTGTGTGTTGTGCAAGCGCATGCGTCCAGCTGAATGAAAACCATCACAACCTACCTTGTCGAAGACAGTGCGGTAATCCGCGAAAGCTTGATCGCCACGCTCGAAGAGCTCAGCGAGGTTCGAGTCGTGGGCACCGCCGAAGATGAGACATCTGCCACACATTGGTTGATGGCCAAAGAAAACCACGTTGATCTCGTGATCATTGACCTGTTCCTCAAGAGTGGCACGGGCTTGGGCGTTCTCAAGAGCGTGCGCGAGAAGATGCACGACAGCACGATGGTGGTGCTGACCAACTACGCCACCAAGGACATGCGCCACAAATGCCTAACACTGGGCGCTACCCGGGTGTTTGACAAGTCGAACGATGTTGATGCCCTGATCCTCTACTGCAACCAGCTTGCGGCGGGTGACCATGGCACCGGCAGCTCGCGCCTGCTGCAATGATGCGGCGGGGGTTGAAGTAAGCCAGGCTGGACGATGACTTCTGCCAAAGTCGGCTTTGACAAGCGCATCGCCATTACCCTCGCGATGCTGGCCGCCTTGCTGCTTGTGCTCATCAACGAAGGCGCCTACTGGCAATCCAAAAGTGCGATGGACGCGCTTGTGGCCAAGGGCTCATCGCGCATCGCGATCTTGAAGTTGACTGAAAACCTGATCAACGCCGAGTCCAGCCAGCGCGGCTACGCGTTGACGGGTGAGGATAGCCTGCTCAAGGATCTGGCCCGCGCCAATTCAGCCATGGTTCTGTCTTTCACCCAACTGTCGCAAGACCATTCCGGGCAGCCGCAGTACATGGCCGCACTGGCCCGAGCGCGCTCAAAAATAGAGGCCCGCCTTGCGCTGCTGAGCCGGGGTGTTACCCTGCGCACCGAGGGCAAGGTGGCTGAAGCCATTGCACTGGTCACGCAAAACGACAGCACGATGGAGCTGATTCAGTCGCTGGACAACGAGCTGCTGGCCCTTGAAGATGAAGCCCGCGTGGAGCGGCACGAGGTGGTCTACCGCTCGCTGCTGATGGCAAGAATCGGCGTGGCCGCCCTGATCGTCTTGGGACTGGCAACACTCTTGCAGTACATGCGCCAGGCCCGCGCGCTGCACAGCCACCAGAACCAGCTCAAGGAGGCGGAGCAAGCCGCACGCGCCGAGCTTCAAACCGAGGTGACACTGCGCACGACCGAGCTCACCGATCTCACGCGCTACTTGCTGGTCAACCGCGAAGATGAGCGCAGCCGCCTGGCGCGCAACCTGCACGACGATCTGGGCGCGCTGTTGACCTCGGCCAAGCTGGACGTTGCGCGCATCAAGACCCGCATGGCCAAATCGGCACCCGAGTCGCTCGATCTGCTGGCCCATCTGGTCACCACGCTCAACGCCTGCGTCGCGCTGGGGCGCAACATCATTGAGAACCTGCGCCCGTCTGCGCTTGAAAATCTGGGGCTGACTGCAACACTTGAAATTCTGACCCGCGAGTTCGCCAAGACATCTGGCATAGAGACGCGCTGTGAGCTGGAGCCCGTCCCGCTCAGCGCCAGCGCCGAATTGATGGTGTACCGTGTGGTTCAAGAGGCGTTGACGAATATCTCCCGATACGCCGAAGCAAGCCAGGTCGTCGTGACCCTGCGTGCGCACGGGAATGAGATGCAACTCGGCGTGTCCGACAACGGCCGCGGATTTGACCCACGCACCAAGCCGCCTTCGGCCTACGGCCTGCGGGGCATGCGGTTTCGCGTTGAGGCCGAAGGAGGCACGCTGAGCATCGTCTCATCGCCCGGCGAAGGCACCCAAATCAGCGCGGTCATGACGCTGGCTGCCCTTAACGAGACACCAGCATTGAAATGACGCTGCCCCGCAAGGGATCCGGAACCGCGCCGGTTATTTCTTTTTCGACACTTCGTTGCCGATAACGCCGCCGACAGCAGCGCCAGCGCCAGTGCAAAGCACGCCACCGCAAAGAACGTTGCCGACCACACCACCGACGACTGCGCCGGTTGCAATGCCTTTTTCCTGAGCGGTCATACCGGCACAGCCTGTCAGAGCGAGAAGGGCTGTAGCAGATACGGCGAGCGTCAGGGATTTGAAGAGGGATGTCATAGTGTTAACTCCTGTTACGTTGTGGATGAACAACAACCAGTATTGCGGGTCTGCCATGTTCTGCACAGCGGACACTGGCCCGACAGTCGGTAGTCAATCTCCTACGCGATCTCTTGCTATGCAACGGCGGTGAATATTTGGCACTGCGCAGACCCAGCCTATTATTGTCGGCGCTTTCCTACTGCGTTGTGCGCCGTCAACCCACAGGCAAGCGGCAGGTTTACCGCTCGTCACAAAAGAACCAAACGGCGACAGTTGAGCCCAAGCGGTGAATAGTCCCCGCTGTAACCAGGAGTCCACAACATGCTGCATTACGCCGTTGTATTTTTTGTCATTGCATTGGTGGCTGCTCTCTTCGGCTTTGGCGGCATTGCTGCTGGCGCCGTCGAGATTGGCAAGATTCTGTTCGTTGTGTTCGCCGTTCTGGCGGTTGCAACTTTTCTCATCAACGCTTTTAAAAGGCGCTGAACCATGATCACCCCGGCAACATCCTCATCCAACGCGGCGTCTCAGACGTCGTACCAACCCAACCCATCACACCTCAAAGGAAATACCATGATCGAAAACACATCTTTACATCAGCTAGACGGCGTCAGCAAACCGCTCGCGGACACCATTGACCGCATGAGCTCATTGGCCCACGACGGCGTTGCCAAGGCGATGGACTCCTCACAGCACCTGCGTGAGCTCGCCGTCAAAGCGGGCGAACGCTCGCTCTCCACGATTCGTGAAGAGCCCGTCAAATACGTGTTGATTGCAGCCGCGACGGGCGCTGCCTTGATGGCGTTGATCACCCTGGTGAGCCGCGCAGGCAGCCGCCACCACTGAGCATCATTGGCCTCTACTTCACGCAAGCTTTCCGAGCCATCATGATCTACCCCCTGCTTCGCCTGATCGCAACCCGGCCGCAATTGCTACTGGACCACTGCGAGGCTTACGCTGACCTTGTGGTTGCAGAGGCCAGCGTGGCGTCTGCCCATTGGTCGCGCAAGGCCGTACTGACGCTGGCAGCCGCGTGCAGTCTGGGCGTCGCGTTGATTCTCACGGGAGTTGCGGTGATGATTTGGGCGGTAACGCCCGTCATCACCGGCCCGATCACGCTGGCGTTGACGGGCGCGCCGCTGGTGCCGTGGATTTTGGCCTTCGGATGTGTTATCGCTGCGCGCGCGCCGGGCACGGGTGGCAACATGGAGGTATTGCGCCAGCAGCTCAGTGCCGACATGGCGCTGCTGCGCGAGAAGGCTGGGCCATGAGCGCCGTCATCTTGAGCCCAACCATGGGTGCGGTGATGGGCCCTGTCGTTCCTCCTGACACGGGTGACAAGGTAGCCGCTGCTTCGCATCGGCTGGCACTTTCGAGGAACCATCTGCATCAGGCGGTGACCATGTCGACATCCTCCGAAAAGCCGCTGACGGCACCCGGATTGGCGACAGGGCTCGCAAAAGGAGCGATCCATGAGTGGTGGGCGCAACATCCGCTGCGCATGGTCAGTGATGTGACGATCGATACCGCAAAGACGCTGGTGCAGCCCCTGGCCCAACGTCACCCCGTGGCGCTGGTTGCTGGTGCGGCTGCGGTAGGCGCACTGTTGGTTTGGAGCCAACCCTGGCGTTGGTTGCTGACTCCCGCCTTGTTGGCGGGGCTGCTGCCCAAAGTGATTTCACATGCGCTTAACAGTGCACCGCCGCGGCGCTGAGGCCATTGCAGATGCCCATGTCGCGTTCTTTCAATTTTTAACTTTTACTGGAGATTCACCATGAACAATCAGAAATCAACCGCTACAACCTTCATCGCCCCGTCACTGATCGCGCTGGCATTGCTCACACTTTCAGGTTGCGCTGTCACGCGTGGCCAGGAAACCGTGGGGGCCTACATCGACGATGCAGCCATCACCTCCACCGTCAAAACACGCTTTATTGAAAGCAAGGAAGTGGACGCGGCCTCGATCAAGGTGGAAACGCTCAAAGGCACGGTCATGCTTTCAGGCTTCGCCAAAAACGCCACAGAAAAATCGCAGGCACAGGTGATTGCGCGCGGCGTCAATGGCGTGAAGTCGGTCGAAAACGGTATTGCCATTCGTCCCTGATTCTGAAAAAAGTCAGAAATTCACGGCACGATTTTTTAAACAACATCAAAGGAAATCACATGAACTGGGAAACCATTCAAGGCAATTGGAAACAAGTCACCGGCAAAGCCAAAGAGCAATGGGGCAAGCTGACAGATGACGACATGGACGTCATCGCCGGTCGGCGCGACCAGCTCGCTGGCAAGATTCAGGAGCGCTATGGCATCGCCAAAGACGCTGCCGAGAAGCAGGTTGCAGAATGGGAAGTGAAGGCCACCGATTCTTGGTTTGCCAAAGACAAAACGCCGATTTGAGCCATTGAGCAGACGCTGATTCAGTCTTTGATTCAGTCTCTGCGGCTTGAGCGCCCAAGCCCCACGTTCTTCATTGAACGGCGGGGTTTTTTTTTGGTGCCGAAAGGCTTTGCAAACGATCTTGTTAATTGCTATATTATATGTAGCTGGTTATGCAATTTATACGAGAGCTAGAGGCCAATTTCATTCATATTTTGGGCATTTTTACTGATTTCTACTGAAAAATTAACTCCTAGGTTAATTCTCAAGCCCCAATTCCTGAATTTTCCGGGTGATTGTGTTACGGCCGATACCGAGCTTGTTGGCGGCTTCGATGCGTCGGCCCCGGGTGTTGGAGAGCGCGGTCAAGATCAAGCGCGACTCGAATCGGCGGGTGAGCGCATCCCACACATCGTGGCGGCCATTGGCCAATAGTGTCATCGCTTCTGCTTCCAGGCCCAGCTCCCAGCCGCTGCCAGTTCCCAAAGCCGTACCCAAAGATGCATCCAAAGGTGCACCCAAACTCACTGCGGCCTGCGCGCCGACCTGAGAGTCGGTCGGGTGAGCCAACTCTGGCACCGTGGGCAGTGTCATGCCGACCCGCTCCGGCAAGCCAAGTTGCAAGTCCTCGTGCGACGAAGCATGAAGCGTTGGATGAAGTGTCGGATTAAGTGTCGGATGAACTGTCGATTCAGGCGCTACAGCAGTCGCAAATACGGATCGCCGCTCGGGCTGCGCATCGTGCGCCACGCCGACTTCGGGCGGTAAGTCCTTCGGCTCGATCATCTGTGCCGGGGCCATCACGGTCAGCCAATGGCAAATGTTTTCCAACTGGCGCACGTTACCGGGGAACGAAAAGGTACTCAACCACGCCAGCGCCGCATCCGAAATCCGCTTCGGCTCTATGCCCAGTTGTTGTGCGCTTTGCGTCAGGAAATGGCGCGTCAACATGGGAATGTCGTCACGCCGCTCGCGCAGGGCCGGCAGGCGCAGGCGGATGACGTTCAGGCGGTGGAACAGGTCTTCGCGAAACGCGCCGTCTTTAACGCGCTGCTCCAAATTCTGATGCGTGGCAGCAATCACGCGAACATTGGTTTTAACCGCCGTGTGGCCACCGACACGGTAAAAGTGACCATCGCTCAGCACACGCAGCAAGCGGGTTTGCAGATCGAACGGCATGTCGCCAATCTCGTCCAGAAACAGCGTGCCACCGTCGGCCTGCTCAAAGCGGCCACGTCGCATGGTCTGCGCACCGGTGAAGGCCCCGCGCTCGTGGCCGAACAATTCGCTTTCCAGCAGATCTTTGGGAATGGCGGCGGTGTTGATGGCGACGAAGGGCCCGTTGGTTCCCTTGGTGCTCACGTCCCCACGCGGCGAATGCTTGTGCAGCGCGCGGGCGACCAGCTCTTTGCCCGAACCGGATTCGCCAGTGATCATCACCGTCACGCTGCTTTGACTCAAGCGGCCAATGGCGCGAAAGACATCTTGCATAGCGCTGGCCTGGCCCAGCATTTCGGGCGCAGCCGCCTCGCTCTGCACGCTGACTTCTTCGCGCTGACTTTCTTCCACCGCGCGGCGAATCAGCTCCACCGCCTTGGGCAGATCAAACGGCTTGGGCAGATACTCAAACGCACCGCCCTGAAAGGCGGACACCGCACTGTCCAGGTCGGAAAACGCGGTCATGATGATGACCGGCAGCGCGGGGTATTTGGCTTTGACTTTTTCCAACAGCTCCAGGCCCGAGCCACCGGGCATGCGGATGTCGCTCACCAGAATTTGCGGACACTCATCGTCACTCGCGGTGGCCAGCGCCAGCAGCACGTCTTTGGGGTTGGTGAAGCTGCGGGTGGGCAAGTTTTCGCGCAACAGCGCTTTCTCCAGAACGAAGCGAATTGACTGGTCGTCATCTACTATCCAGATCGGCTTCATGTACTTGGTTGTCCCGGTTGTGGCTGCCCCGATATCACGACCAGATCGATCATCAGGGCAGCGGTATCAAAATCTGAAAATCCGTGCGTCCCGGTGTGCTCTCACACTCGATCGAGCCATGGTGCTGCTGCACAAAAGTTTGTGCCAGCGTCAACCCCAGCCCAGAGCCACCTCCCCTGCCCGACACCAGCGGGTAAAAGATGCGCTCCTTGATCGAGTCTGGTACGCCAGGCCCGTTGTCGATGACATGCAATTCCAATGCCAACCGATATCGCTGCTTGCCGAAGGTGATTTGCCGCGCCACACGGCTGCGAAATGTGATGACTGCTTTGTCCGTCGGATTCGCTGCTGTGATCTTTTCAGCCAACGCCTGACAAGCGTTGTGCGCAATGTTCAGCACGGTTTGAATCAACTGCTCGCGATCACCGCGAAACTCGGGGATCGATGTGTCGTAATCCCGCACCACGCGCAGGCCCTTGGGGAACTCCGCCAATATCAATGAACGCACGCGCTCGCACACTTCGTGGATGTTCACATC
Source organism: Rhodoferax sp. (assembly GCA_031380235.1). Lineage (GTDB taxonomy): Bacteria > Pseudomonadota > Gammaproteobacteria > Burkholderiales > Burkholderiaceae_C > JANYCG01. The sequence goes on from JANNFW010000442.1 coordinate 7,312, forward strand.
GCCCACCAAGTGCGGCCTGCGGTGCGGGGCCAGCAGGCGATCCACCAGCGTTTGCAGGCGATCCGCCTCGCGGATGATGACCTGCGTGTACTCGGTCAGCCCGCGCGACTCGATCTCCATCTCCAGCAGTTGAGCGGCACCGCGAATGCCGCCCAGCGGGTTCTTGATTTCATGCGCCAAGTTACGAATCAGTTCCTTGTTGGCCTGCGCCTGGTCGGCCAGTCGGTCCTCGCGGTCTTGCTTGGCCTGCTGCTCCTGGGGCAGCATTTCAATCACTATGTCACGGCCGATCTCGGTCTGCGTCACGATCACGTGCACGGGAATGGGGTCATGATTGAGCCGCTTGAGCCACGCGTCATAGCGCAGCGCAGCAAACTCATTGCCACCAGCGCCTTGCAGGGCGTTGGCCAGCAAGTGCGGCTCCGTAAAGCTGGCCGGCAGGTAAGCCCCTTCAATCATGCGCCGGGAGGTGCCCAAGGCATCTTCGAGCGCCGAGTTGGCAAACAGCACGCTGCCATCCGTGCGCACCACAGCCACCAAAGTCGCCAGCAGGTCGAAGGCACTGAAGGGGTTGGGAGCGCTGCTGTCAGCGGGCGCTGAGGCAGGGGTGGCGTTGGGTTTTTTAGGCTTGGTCAAGCGGCCTATTTTGCCGCACGCGCCCAAGCGATGTCCAACTCAAGGGCTATCGCAATGACGAGGCGTTTGCGTTGCTTGACGCTGCGCCGCGCCCCAACTCGCGGCGAATGCCGGCAATGTCACTGTCAACACGGCCCAGATTGGCCTTGAGTTCTGCCACGCGATCAAGGTACTTTTGGTAGTTGCGGGACTCGTCGCCGCGCTTCTCGGGCTCGCCATTGTTGTACTCCAGCGCCAGCTCCGTCTTGCGTGCCTCGGCCCGGCGCAACTCGGTCTCCATGATGCCTTTGGCATCTGCGTCGCGGGCGCGCTGGTCATTCGCATCCACCCGCTGGACGGGTGCCCCGCCCGAAGGCGTCGAAACCGCGAGCTTCACGCCGTTTTGAACCGCAGCAGGCTTCGTGCCTTGCACCACGGTGACGTTGCCCGTCTCCAGCAGCTTGCAACCGCGCGCTTTGGGGTCGTTGAGCGAGTTGGTGTAGTAGTTCTCATCGCACCGGTACATGCGATCTGGCACTTGCGCCTGTGCATGGGCCGGTGTGGCAAACAATGCCGCCAATGATGAAAGAACCAAGGCGGCCAAGGGAATGGAATGAGATTGTTTCATGCTTTCTCCACGCATCAAGATGCAGGAATGGCCTGCCAGTATGCGCCAATTGCTCATTTTTTCAAAATGACGGGGATTAGGGCAAGCCCACAATGCAAAAAAACGGCCGAAGCCGTTCTTTTTTAGACACAAGCTTGCCAAGCTACAGTGAATAGTACATCTCGAACTCGATGGGGTGCGTCGCTTGGCGCAAACGCGTCACTTCACCCATTTTGAGCTCGATGTAGGCATCCAGCATGCTGTCGGTGAACACGCCGCCCTTGGTCAGGAAGGCACGGTCAGCGTTCAAACAATCCAGCGCTTGATCCAGGCTATGGCACACGGTTGGGACTTTGGCGTCCTCTTCCGGCGGCAGATGGTACAAGTCTTTGGTGGCGGCCTCACCGGGGTGAATCTTGTTCTCAATGCCATCCAGACCGGCCATCAGCAAAGCTGAGAAGCACAGGTACGGGTTGGCCAATGGGTCAGGAAAGCGCGCCTCGATCCGGCGACCGCGTGGGTTGGCCACAAACGGAATGCGGATTGAAGCTGAGCGGTTGCGTGACGAGTAGGCCAGCTTGACTGGAGCCTCGTAGCCGGGGACCAAGCGCTTGTAGCTGTTGGTACCGGGATTGGTGATGGCGTTGAGCGCTCGGGCATGCTTGATGATGCCGCCCACGTAGTACAAAGCCGTGTCCGACAGGCCTGCATAGCCGTCACCCGCGAACAGGTTTTTGCCGTCTTTGCTGATCGACTGATGCACGTGCATGCCGCTGCCGTTGTCGCCAACGATAGGTTTCGGCATGAAGGTCGCGGTTTTGCCATAGGCATTCGCGACGTTTTGCACCACGTATTTGAGGATCTGCACCCAATCGGCGCGCTGCACCAAGGTGCTGTAACGCGTGCCGATTTCGTTTTGGCCAGCGCCCGCCACTTCGTGGTGGAACACTTCAACCGGAACGCCCAGGCCTTCGAGAATCAAGGACATTTCGGCGCGCATGTCTTGCGTGCTGTCAACCGGTGGCACGGGGAAATAGCCGCCCTTGACGGTAGGACGATGGCCGCGGTTGCCGCCTTCAATCTTCTTGCCGCTGTTCCAAGGAGCTTCGTATTCGTCGATCTTGAAGAACGCGCCCGACATGTCGGTGTTCCAACGGACATCGTCAAAAATGAAGAACTCGGGCTCGGGACCAAAAAAGGCCGTGTCGCCAATGCCGGTGGACTTGAGGTAAGCCTCGGCGCGCTTGCCGACCGAACGCGGATCGCGATCGTAGGCTTTGCCGTCGCTGGGCTCGACCACATCGCAGCTCATGAAGAGCGTGGTTTCTTCAAAAAACGGGTCGATGTTGGCAGTATTGGGATCAGGCATCAACTGCATGTCGGAAGCTTCAATGCCCTTCCAGCCTGCAATGGAGGAGCCGTCAAACGCGTGGCCTGAGGTGAATTTGTCTTCGTCAAAATGGGACACAGGCACGGTCACGTGCTGCTCTTTGCCCCGGGTGTCGGTGAAGCGGAAGTCGACGAACTTGACTTCATGTTCTTTCACCATCTTGATCACGTCTGCGACGGTCTTTGCCATCAAATACTCCTGTTGATTGAAATTAGAAAGCTCTGCACGAGCTTAAGATGCAGTTTTTGTGCCAAGACGGGCATCACGCCAATCTCGCCAAGCCGCTTATTTTGCCCGATATTTGCGACCGTTTGTCACAGGGCCGCTCGCCGCCTTCTGCATCGAAGGCAGGCTGTGAAACTGTTCGGATGATCTATTTTGGTGCAATTTCTAAGTTTCTTCGAAAAAGCACCAAAATAATGCATTTCAAGGTCGCACCAACTCCGGGCCGAGCTTGGCGTTGAAATTTCCCAGGCCTTTGAGCAATGCAGGATAGGCATCTTCGACCAAACTTGGCACACCTTTCACGCCCAACTCAATATGCCGCCCGTATTGAGGATGGTCGACGCTGGGCAGACTGAATACCTTGGCACCGCTGAACTTGCGCTCAATGTCCTCCATCAGCGGCGTGAGCGCAGCTTCCATCGCGCCGAAGACGATGACGGATTTTTCGACCCAGGCGGCGGCTTGATGAAGGTGTTTGTGCTTTGAATCGATCACCCATTCGATCATCGGCCACGCCATGACAGGAAACCCAGGCACGAAATAGACTCCCCCACGCTCCCCCACTTCGTGTGGGTCGCTGCCCCCTGAGGGGGCCCTCGCTGCTTGGGGCGGCCCGGCGCGACGCTCGATTGAACTTGCGCAAAAAAATCCGGGTATCTTGTTGTAAGGGTTGGGAATGATCTCGGCCCCTGCCGGGAACACGCCCATGTTCAGGCGATGAATGTTGTCAGGCCGGTCAGGCTCGTAAACGGTGCCTTGCTCGCGCGCGGTGTCTTGCATGCGCTCGCGGATCAGCGCCTCCGCGTGCGGGTGCAAGGCCAGCGCAACGCCCAACGCGCGCGCCGCACACTGGCGGGTGTGATCGTCCGGCGTGGCACCAATGCCACCGGTTGAAAACACGATGTCGCCGGACGCGAAAGCGCGCTTCAAGCTGGCGGTAATGCGGTCTGGCGAATCACCCACGTACTCGGCATAGTCCAATTGCAAGCCGCGCGCAGCCAGCAGTTCGATCACTTTGGGCAGGTGTTTGTCAGCGCGTTTGCCGGAGAGAATTTCATCGCCGATGATGATGAGGCCGAATGTTCTAGCGGGTGCTTGTGTCATGGAGGTATAGAAGCTGGAAAGCCGCTCGAAGGCGCGGCGGACGGCCCCGTCAAGGCCGTACCCGAAGAGGAATTTGGCACGTCGATCACGTCACCGTGCGGGATCACTTTGACCTCGGGCGGCGCGCGCCTGTCCACGGCGGGCATCACACTTTTCTGCAAACGGTGCTGCTCCAACGCCGACAGCGTGAAATGCGCGAACCACAGCGACGAGAAGGCAAACACCAGCGTGTAAATCCAGATCGCGATGGGCACCAGCACGGGGGCCATGGCGATGAACATCGCCCCCGATGCCCAAAGAATGCTGGGTGCTGCCCCCAAGTAGCCGCTGATGATGCCAATCGCCAGCAGGCTGCCGCGATGCTCTTTGAAGATGGCTTTGCGTTCCTCGGCGCTTGCATGGTCGACCAGCGCGTCATACGACATCACGCGGTAGGTCAACCAGCCCCAAATCAGCGGCGGCAGCACCAGAATCAAGGGCGGAATGAGCCACAGCGGGATCGACACCAAAAGCGCGATCACCGCGAGCAAGGTGGATACCAGCGACCACAGCACGCTGGTCAACATCGAGCCGCCTTTTTTGCGCTCCAGCTTCGAGAAGCGACGCTCGGCGACCAGCGCGACCATGGCGGGCGTCATCAGCCAGGCCACAAACAGAAGTGAGGCCACCACGATGGCCGGGATCGACAAAAACAGCACCACAACGGGAGCCAGCACGCTGCGCAAGCGGTTCAGCCCCAGCCCTTCGAGCCACACGATCAGCGAGTTGACGAGGGAAAGACTTTCCAGGTTGGCGCGAACCAGCTCCAGCGCGTTGTCCCAAAAGAAATAACCCAAGCCCAGCGAAATCGCGGCCATGATCACCAGCGGCAGAATCGACAGCGCAATCACCCGAGGGTGCAGGCAGTACATCGCGGCGCGCCAAAAGGCATCAAGGAGCTTGCTCATGGCTTTGAGGATAACAGCCGCTTGCAGCCGAGCCATTGCTGCGACCAGAAGCCGCGCCCGTAGTCGCGCAGTTGGCCGTCGGGGCCTGGCTCAACCTGGTCACGCACGCCAGTTTTGTCGTAACGGATTTCAAAATTAGCGGTTCTAAACAACATGTCCCACCACGGCAGCAGCACACCGAAGTTAGCCCCCCCTAGCGTGCCCTGCCCATGCGACTCATGCCCCAGCCCGATGCTATGGTGCAGCCGATGGAAGCGCGGGCTGACCCAAAGCCTCTCGCCCACCGACCCAAACCAGATGCGCACATTGGCATGCTGAAAACTTTCACTCAGCTGGGTGATGACCACGATCGCCACGAATTGCGCAGGTGCCACGCCGATGAGCTGGGCGACGATGACGATCAGCACATCGCGCAGCATGTCGTCCAGCAAGTGGTTGCGGTTATCGCTGAACATCGTCATCTGACGCTGTGCGTGGTGCAGCGAATGCAACTTCCACCACCAGCCAACTTGATGCTGCCCGCGATGCACCCAGTAATCCACAAAATCCAGCACCACCAAGTACAACAGCAGACTGACCCATGGCAGGTCCGTCACACCCGGCCACATCGCATCCAGGTGAAAAGTACCGAAGCCCGCGCCACGCAGGGCACTCAGAGCGTCGTCCAGAAATGGCTGAACCGTGAAGAAAAGCGCCAGGCGGAACAGGCCCAAGCGGTGAATCAGGGTGTAAATCACGTCGGTGCGGATGGTGGCGCGATCCGTAATCGCATCGACCGGGCGCCAGCGTTGCAGCGGGCCAATCACGACGATCAGCAGCACGATTTGCAGCACACCGAGCATCAGCCACATCGTTGCGGTAAAGCCGTCCTCAAGCAGATTGCCCAAGCCCATGGCGAACATGGCAGGCTGCACCCAGGTCTCAAACAGCCACTGCTGCGCGCTCGAGAATGCTTCCAGAAGAGATTCGCCCATCGTTGCCTATTTGCCCTTGGATGCAATCCAGGCCTTGAGATCAGGGTGCTCGCGCAAGGTCGCAAAGCAGAAACCCTGTGCCTTCAGGCCGACGATCAGTGGCTCTAGTACAGCGGGCGCCCACGGGTCTTTACGCGACCAGATACCCAAGTGCGCAACCAGGATATCGCCGGTTTTGATGTCGCGCAACGCTTTCTTCAAGAGTGAGTCGTTGCTGAATTTTTCGCTCGGCAGCTCGTCCCCCAAGAAGCCTGAGGGAGACCAGCCCACGTGCGCGTAGCCGCAGGCGCCCGCAACCTCCAGCAAGCGTGGCGAGGTTTTACCGCCCGGTGCGCGAAACAACGGCAAGGGTGCTTTGCCCGTGAAGTCCTGTAGCCGCTCGGCCGCATAGCCAATCTGCTCGCAGTATTTTTTGGCGTCCCAGGTGAATTCGCGGCCTTCAAGCGGACCACTGGACGGACGAATGCGGAACTTGGGCTCCACACCCTTCAAATCGCCGCGCCAGTAGGCGTGGTCGTAGGTGTGTGAGGCAAATTCATGCCCTTCTGCAGCACGCGCTTTCCACCAAGGAGCCCAGTGGTTGCCCAGGCTGCCATCACCCTGTTGCGTACGTTCGTTAGCGGCAAAGAAGGTGACTTTGACACTGTGGCGTTTGAGCACATCCGCAATCAGCGCGGCGGTGCCCATGTGTCCGGTGTCGAAGGTCAAATAAAGCGGCTTATCGCAGCTCTTTTGCGCTTGCTGCGCCTGCTGTGCTTGAGTTGGGCCCGCAAAAAACAGCGCCACCAAGACGAGAACTGCCGCAAGTCCTGTGGCAGCCAAGCCGCTGCGCGATGCCCTATTGCCGGGGCGCGTGATCCAAAGTCCAGACACCATGGGGAGATGCTCCTACGTTGACCTGTCGTACCACTTGGCGGGTTGCTACATCAATCACACTGAGCTTTCTAGCCCAGCGAGATGTCACAAAAATGAATTTTCCGTCATTCGAAACTTCCATGCAGTCTGGCCCGCCCGGCGCGGGATAGCTATCGACCACCGCCATCGTCGTGAAGTCAATCTTGCTGATACTGTTAGCCACGCGGTTGCTCACGTACACGTGGCGCTTGTCACCCGCGCTGCGAAAGGCGTGCGCGCCCAGGCCGGTTTTGAGGGTTTTGACCAGTTTGGGTACGGGGCCGGAAATGTCATACACCTCGACCCCATCGCCCCCGGTGAGGCCGACCAGCAGGTGCTTGTCGTCCGGCGTGCCAAACACGTCAGCGGGCGACGCGCCTGTCTTGCCGCGCCATTTCAGGGCTTGCGTCGCAAGATCGATCTGCACCAGCTCATCACTGTCCTGCATGCTGGCGTAAACCGTGGTGCTTTTGCTGTCAATCCACAGGTGACTAGGTGTTTTGCTCGTGGCGATGCGCTTGACCAGGGCGATGTCGGTGCCATCCCATTTGTAGATGTCGATATGGTTCAAGCGATTGGCAGCCGTCACAAACCATTTCATATCCGGCGAGAAACGCAGGTGATAAGGGTCCAAAATCCCGCGAAAAGTGCGCTGCACTTCTGCTGTTTTGGGGTCGATAAACGTCAACGAATCACTGGCCGCGTTGGCAATGATGAGCGACTTTTCATCCGGCGTGAGGTACAGGTGGTGCGGCTCTTTACCGGTCGCGATACGCTTGGTCTCCTTCCAGGTCAGCGGGTCGATCACGCTGACGTTGGCATCCTTCGAATTGAGGACAAAAATCGGACGGGATGGCTGAGACGATACCGCAGGCAACCCTGCAGTTTGGGCAAAAACAGCGCCGGGTAACGAGAGGGAAATCAGAGCCAACAGCATGACCGCTCGCGAGACAAAAAACTTCACAAAAATCCACTTCTGAGGTAACCCGTTAGTGTAGCTTGCGGGTCTGTGGCCAG
>JANNFW010000484.1:0-2858 GCA_031380235.1 Rhodoferax sp.
GTGGAGACCATCTCGGACGTCGCATTGGCCTGCGTGCGCACCACGTATTTGTAGCGCTTGTTCTCCAGAATTTTCTCAGTGCCGCAATCCCACATCACATTGAGGACTTTAAGGTCCTCGCCCACCGGGGCCAACGCGTTGCAGTTGCCGCTGGAGATGGCAGCCAGCATCACTTTGACGCCTTCTTCCTGCACCACGCGCCGGTATTCTGAGAGCAGCTTGTCGCCGCCAATGCCTTCGTCGATGAAGATCGGCCTGATCTTCACGCCCGCCACACCGCCCGCTGCGTTGATGTCGTCAATCATGATCTCCGCCGCCGCTTTGCCCGGCACGCCAAACACCGCTGCAGGGCCGGAGAGAAAGGTGGTCATTCCCAGCTTGAGCTCAGCGGGTTTGGCTTGGGCTAAGGCCGTGGTGGTGAGTGTGGCCGCAGCCAGCGCCAAGGCGGCAGAACGAATCCAGCTTGTCATGGGTGTCTCCTATAAGGTGTTGCTTTTGGGGTTGTTTTCATGATTCTTAGACAAATCGTGATGCCTGTCCATGCTGAAAACGCCACTGGGCGAGCGAGTGTGAAAATCACTGCAACAAATTCGCAAATTGGGACACGCTATATAATATATAGCTGTTCGTGCATTAAATACGAGAGCTAAAGCGTGATTTTATCTATATATTTGCCTGAAACATGATTTCAGATGCAAAAATTAACCTGTAAGTTAATTTAAACCACCTTGCCGCCACTGCACCGCTCCACACCGCTCAAATCGCGCCTCGATTGCACTGATCGAAAGCCTGCTTGAATCAGCAAGTCACCCACGCGCCCGGCCTGGTCGTAGCCGTGCTCCAGCATCAGCCAGCCGCCCGCATGCAGATGCTCCGGGGCTTGAGCGATGATCGTGCGAATATCGTCCAGCCCGTCTGTGCCGCTCACCAGCGCCTGCTGCGGCTCATGGGTGAGCTTGCTTAAATGCGCGTCGTGCGCGCCGATGTAGGGCGGGTTGGAGGCGATCACGTCGAACGTTCCCAGCACACCGTCAAGCCAGGAGCCTTGTCTGAAATTGATGTCAAGTTGCAGGGCGCGGGCGTTGCCTTGCGCTACGGTCAAGGCATCGGCACTGACGTCCACCGCGCTCACATGGGCGTCCGCGCGGGCGTGCTTGACGGCCAGCGCCACCGCGCCTGAGCCTGTGCCCAAGTCGATCAATCGGCCATCGCGTGGCAATACTTCCAGCGCCCATTCAACCAGCGTCTCGGTGTCGGGCCGCGGCACGAGCACGCGGGCATCGACTTTCAACGTCAAGCCGAAAAACTCGATTTGACCCGTGAGGTAAGCCAGCGGTTCATTTGCTGCCCGGCGCATTGCCAAGGCGAGAAACGTTGGCTCTGTCGAGGCAGGCAGTTCATCAAGATCATGCGCCAGCAGCCAGCCGCGCTCGGTGTGCGATTTGCCCAGGGTGTGAAGCAGCAGCAATTGCGCTTCAAGCCGATCGACACCCAGCGCGTGCGCGGCTTTGAGGGCGTCGGCAATCGTCATGATGTCAGTCGATCAGGCTGCCGATGCCAACTCCAGCGCCGCCAATTGCTCCGCCGCTTCATAAGCTTGCAGCGCTTGAACGACATCGCCCAAGTCGCCTTCCATGATGCCCAACAGCTTGTACAGCGTGAGGTTGATGCGGTGGTCGGTCAAGCGGCCTTGGGGAAAGTTATAGGTGCGGATGCGGTCACTGCGGTCGCCCGTGCCGATCAAGCTTTTGCGCTCGGCCGCGTCTTTGGCGGCACGTTCCGAGCGGTCTTTCTCGATGATGCGGGCGGTCAACACCTTCATCGCCTGCGCTTTGTTGCCGTGCTGGCTGCGGCCATCCTGGCACTCGGCTACGATGCCGGTGGGCAGATGGGTGATGCGCACGGCCGAGTCTGTTTTGTTGATGTGCTGCCCGCCTGCACCACTGGCGCGGTAGGTATCGATGCGTAAATCAGCCGGGTTGATGGTGATCGCCACGGCTTCGTCCGGCTCGGCCAACACGGCCACGGTGCAGGCGCTGGTGTGGATGCGGCCTTGCGTCTCGGTCACCGGCACGCGCTGCACGCGGTGGCCGCCGGATTCGAATTTGAAGGTGCCATATGCACCAGTTTTAGCACCTGTTGAAGCGCCAGCTTCGCTTGAAATCTGAAGCACGATCTCTTTGTAGCCGCCCAGCTCGCTGGCTGATTCGCTCATGATTTCTGTCTTGAAGCCCATGCGCTCGCAATAGCGTGTGTACATGCGCGTGAGGTCGGCGGCGAACAGGGCTGACTCGTCGCCGCCGGTGCCCGCGCGGATTTCCATGAAGGCGTTGCGTGCATCGTCGGGGTCTTTGGGCAGCAGCATGCGTTGCAGCTCGGCTTCGAGCTGCGCCAACTCGGCGGTGGCGCTGTCGATTTCTTCCTGCGCCATCTCGGCCATGTCAGCATCGGCCAGCATCTCATGGGCAGATTTCAAATCCGCCTCGCGCACCTGGTAGCGGCTCCAGCGCGTGGCCACGGCAGACACCTCGGTGTGTTCGCGCGACAGCACGAGGAACTGCTTCATGTCCTTCATGATGTCTTCGCGACTGAGCAGAAATTCAAGCTCGCCCAAGCGGTCGGCGAAGCGGACGAGGCGATTTCTAAGGAACGTTTTCATAAAGAATTGGGGTCGGATTCCAATTTTTCACCGACATTTATTTTGTTCAGTTGGGGTAACAAAAAATTGGACTCTGACCCCAATTCTTTATGCGAACGCAGAGCGTTCGTCACGCCTGCGAACGCTTAGCTAACGCTCTTTACGCAAAAAGAAGTGCTGCGCCGCCGCCGTTGCCCGCTCACGAGAATCAACATCCGCC
>JANNFW010000497.1:0-2840 GCA_031380235.1 Rhodoferax sp.
CATTGAATTCTTCCCCAAGCCGTCTGAGCCATTCGAATATGGGTCACACGATTGGTTCGAGCACGTTCATGCTGGGAAACTTCTGCAAAAGCTTTTTGGAGAGCTTACAAGTCAGCGACTTCGGTACGACAAGGTTAAGCACGGCGAAGAACTAACGAAGATGATTGTTCGCAATCCTTCTGATGCGATTCGCGACTTAGCTCACCTTATCGCAGATTGCTGCGCATAGGCGCGTGGTGGTTAGGACAGTGTCAGGAATTAGTGCTCTCCTGAAAAATGCTACTGTTTCAATAGCTACTCACGCATATTCGACGGGGTCTAGAAGCAAATTTGATACCTGTAAAGGCATAAGCTAAGCGGGAATTCAGGGTGCCTCAAGCCGCCAGCTTCGCACTCGCCAACCGATTCAAGCTAACCCCTTGCTCCGCAGCCATCAGCGCCAGTTGTCGGTGAACCATGGGCGGGATGCGCACGCGAAACTCGCCGCTGTAGTTTTTTTCGGCCAATGCGTCTGGCACCGTTTCGCCGCTTGCCAGCATATCGGCCACCACATCAGCCACCACCTTTTGAATGCCTTTGAGCGCAGACTCAGGCGTTTTCGCCAGCCAGCTCAGCGACGGGAACTCGGCACACAGGGCGACGTGCTCGTTGTCTTCGGGTGACCAGGTCACGCGGTAGGTGTAATGTTGAATGTTCATGATTTACCTTCCAGCTTGTTGATGGCTTGCAGGACCTGCTTGACCTGATAGGGCTTGGCTTTACCCTTCGCGTTCTGAATGTTGACGCGCGGGTCGCCGGGCCACGGCGTCTTGAAGATGGCGTGACTGCTGCCGCTTTGGCGCGGTTTTCCAAAATATGCCTCGCAAACTTTTTTTAGATCGTTGAAACTGACATTGGCTGGCTCTTGCTTCATCTTTTCCAGCAGTTTTTCAGTACTTGTCATAGTGATGGTTATGGTGTCACTAATGGCACCATAAGTCAAGTAAAACCCTTGCCTTAAACCCTGTCGACGGATAAGCTTGCGTTATGAAAGCAATTTTGAGCAGCGAAAAAAATCGGTCTAGCTTGGAAATGTTGGCCAGCTGATACCGATGTTGCGAACCATCGACCAACTTGCTGGCGCGATCAGCACCCTCAATCTGCGTGCGATTGACGAATACACGCCCATCGTGGAAGGCATTTTGCGCTGCGGTGACAGCGATGCCCGCCACATTGAACATACGCTTGACGGACTGCTGGATTTTTGTGGTTCAGCGCCCGTTCTTGCACTTTACAAAAAACTCTGCCGACATTACTGGGCAATGGACCAAGAGGCTGCGGCCAGTTATGTTTACGCCTATCGTGATCGCTGGGATTCACCTGAACGGCAGTGACTATTTGTGAGCAAGTTGGTCTACTCCACCGAAACCGGTCGCATCTGCTCCGAATGCGGCCAGCCGGTAGCGCGGTGCCAGTGCGCCGCCAACAAGCGGGCTTTGGCTGCGGCCAGCGGCGCGGCGGTGGATGGGGTGGTGCGGGTGCAGCGCGAGACCAAGGGGCGGGGCGGCAAGAGCGTGACACTGGTGCGCGGTTTGGCGCTGGATGCTGCGGCGCTGGGCGCTTTGAGTAAACAGCTCAAAGCCGCCTGCGGATCGGGCGGCACGGCCAAGGATGGAGTGATTGAAGTGCAGGGCGACCATGTGGTGACGGTAATGACCGCGCTGGTGAAGCTGGGGTATACCGTGAAGCGCGCGGGTGGGTAGCGCTGCGGTTGGCTTGGAGGCACTTGTGGAGATGAAGTTAGCGTAACCATTTCAAATTTGGGCCATCAATGATGGTCAATGCCCGTAAGTTGCTTTGAGTTAATTTGGTGAAGTATTTGTAGCACTTTATGCTATATTCATTAAAATCCTCTGGAGCTAACCCATGCTATCCATGCCCCTGCGCAAACAAGGCGGTGCAGCCATCGTCACCATTCCACCGTCTGTGCTCAAAAGTCTTGATCTGAAAATAGGCGCTGAACTGCAGATGGACGTGCGCGATGGGGCGTTGGTGATGGTTCCGGCTGTGCCTTCCAAACGCAAGCGCTACACGTTGGCGCAGTTGCTGGAGGGCGCGACGCCCAAGGTTGTCAAGGCGCTGAACGATGAAACGGCCTGGTTCCGTGACGGTGATGCTGTAGGGCGTGAGCTCGCGTGAGTGCCAGCAGCTCCCCCAGGCGGGTGCCCCGGCGTGGAGACGTTTATTGGATTGACCCGAACCCCCAAATTCCTAAGCTTTTGGGCCATGAGATGCGTGACCGCCACCGTTTTGTCGTTGTCACGCCGGTGGAAATCAACAAGCTGGGTGTTTCTATCACTGTGCCGGTCACGTCGAGTGGCGCGTTTGCACGCTTGAAAGGTCTGACGGTGCCGCTCATGGGCAGCGACACCACGGGCGTGGCGGTTTGCAATCAGGCGCGCTCGTTCGATATTCAGGCGCGGGTGTTGGCCGGGTCTGCGCGGTACATCGAAACGCTGGATGAGGCGACTGCGGATGAGATCGTGCGTCGGCTGGTCAGTGTTTTGGAACCGGGCTAACCAGCTTCAAGCCGCCAGCTTCGCACTTGCCAGCCGATTCAAGCAACCTCGTTTGCTACGCTGCGCCAGCGCTAATTTGAGAACAGCTCAAAGCCAACTGCTTCACATAGAACACGCCCCGATAGTACTATAAAACATATAGCAATATTGTTATATTATTCGAGAGCTAAGGAGCTATTTCATAGTGATTTTCGGGTTTTGAGACGTTTTGAAGTAAAAATTAACTTGGAGGTTAATTATATGGTGTAATTTCTACTTTGAGGTGTTGAATTGAATTGTCAC
>JANNFW010000534.1:0-6379 GCA_031380235.1 Rhodoferax sp.
CAGCGATACGAACTCGCAAGCACGTTGCACTTGTGCATAGTAGTCATATATGGATGTTGTGTCACACTCTTGTTCAGTGAAGTGTCACCCGGTTAGTCTGCAACTACACCCGTGGTTTGACCCCATGGTTTTCTAAGGCGCTGGCTTTTCAAGCACCGCGCTCCAATGCGGCGCGCAAAACCGCCTGGTCACTTTCCGGGCAGGCTTCGAGCAGCAGGTCCAAAAACTGGGCCTGTCCGCGCGCCTGCTCAGCGGCGCGTTTGACCAGGACTTTCGCAATCGGCCCGAGCTGGCGTGTCAACACCTGCGTGGCGTGGGCCTTGATGTCATCGCTCAAGGGCACATCCTGGCGCAAGCTCGCGCTGGGGGGTGCAACCGGGATGGGCGTGCGTGAGAGCACAGCCGTGGGGGCCACCGTTGTGGCTTGCGACGACGGGTTCGCTTCGACCAGGAACTTCTGGCGTTTTTGACCTTCGCCGATGTGCAGGGCCAAAGCGCTGGTCAGGCTTTGCACATCGGAGCAACTGCGCGCTGCATCGCGCACCATGAATTTGGCCATCGGCCCTACATAACTGGCAAGCGAGCGCTCGATACGGCTTAACGTGGGTGCGTCCCATTGGCTTGGGCGCCCCGGATCCGACGGGCTGGACGGGTCATTAACACTGCCCTGGCTGCCGTGTGATTTTGGCGTCGGTCGCGCCTGCTTCGCGCGGGTGATGGTGTTCAGCCATTGGGCCTTTTCGACCAAGACGGTTGCGTTGCCGTCGCTGCTGTCAGACAGCGTTGCCGCCGCCGCCAGCGCTTCGCGGAATTCTGCGGCAGAGGCAAAACGCTGGTCCAATTGCTTGGCCATGGCCCGACTGACGACACTGTCATAGGCCTCATGCCGAGCCTCGTGTCGAGCCTGCGAAGCGACGCTGCTGGGCGGTGCGGCGTCTTCATTGATCACTTGGTACATCACCTGGTCTGGCCGGCCGGCGAACGGTGCCCGGCCCGCCAGCAAGTGGTAGAGCAGCACGCCGACCGCAAACAGGTCGGCCCGGTGGTCCACCTCGTCGCCAATGTATTGCTCGGGCGCCATATAACCGGGCGTGCCGATGACGCTGGAAACCTGGGTCAAACTGGCATGCTCGATGCGGGCAATGCCAAAGTCGGTCAGCTTTAATTGGCCCTGGGCGGTCAACAGCAAGTTGGCAGGCTTGATGTCGCGGTGCCAAACGCCGTTGCGGTGGGCGCAGTCCAGCGCGTCAAGCAGTTGATTCATGATGCTCAGAACCTGGGCTTCTTGCAGCATCGGCGTGCCGGCCAGCACTTGTTCGAGATTGCGGCCTTCGACGAACTCCATCGCGATGAAGGCGGTGGATTCATCCTGCCCCAGCTCGTAAATGGCCACGATGCCGGAGTGGGCAATGCGCCCCACAGCCTTGGCCTCGTTGCGAAAGCGTGCGGCGATCGAATCGATTTCGCCGTCGTCGCCCAGCAGGCTTTTGTGGACCGTCTTGATCGCCACCAGGCGCTGGATATGCGGGTCAAAACCTTTGTACACAACGCCCATCGCGCCGCGCCCCAGCACACTTGAAATGATGTATTTGCCGATCTTGTCGGGCAAGGTCTCGCTCATTGACGTGTGCCTGCCGTCATACTGCCGTGCGCCTCAAGCATCCAGCATCTTCATGGCGTGCGCCAGGCTCTTGCGCATGCGTCCGAACGATTCAGCCAAAACGCCGATTTCATCTTTGGAGCGGTGCTCGAACTCGGGGCCGTCAAGCTCGCCCATGCTGACCCGGTCGGCCAGTTTGGAGAGTTGCGTGACCGGCTGGATCACCAGGCGCCACAACATGAAGTTAAGCGTGGCACCAATCAGCAAAAATACCGCCGCTAACACGCCAACAACCATTTTGAGGGCTTGGTCTGCACGCTGCAAGGGCAAAGTCATCGGCACCGACACGACCTGCACGCCCAGGGTTTCGTTGAGCTTCCAGCCAAACCCGTTGGACGGCCCGTAACGCTCGATCAGGGTTCTGGGCGCCGCGTCAGGCGTGCTGTGGCAAGATAGGCAAGCCGGGTTGCTGATGCGGATGGGCCGCGCAATATAGAGCGACATGCCGTTGGGTGTTTCGCGACGGCCGACAAATTCTTTCAAATCTGGCGTATTTTTGAACTGCCCAATCACGTCTTCCTCCCACGCCACAGCTCGGTCGCGCGGGTTGGTAGGGTTCAGCATGGCAGATTTAAAGCTGTATTCCGGATACGATTTTTGCAAGGCCTGCAACACCTCAGCCGACGAATAGGCGGGCACTGACTGCGGCAAAAAGGTGTACTTCATCTGTGTGTCCAGCAGCGGGCGAACCTGGTCTGCGGTGTAGATGCTGACGGCATTGGCTTTTTCCATCAGCAGGCGTGCGCGCTCCGCCACGTTTTCTTGCGCCTCGCGCTGTAGCAGGTCACGCGCCACGAGGCTGGCACCGACCAGCCCCAACAAAAAAACCAGCAAGAAAATGAGGTTGAATTTAAGCAGCAGTTTCATGGTGTTTTGTTGGGGTTGGTGGGATTCGATGAACGAGTGGCGGCCTGGTTCGGCACCGCACCGTCGCTTGCAGAAGCGCCGGACGACGGCACTTTGGGCCGTGGCGGATCAAGCACTGGACCCCATTCGGGATGCGCGCCCATATTGGCGCGCAGTGCCTGACGGAATTCCGGCTTGGCAGCAAGCGGCTTCCAACGCGGCAAATTAGCTTTTCGCAGCGCCGGTTCGGCATCCAACCACGGCTGGACAAGCGCATACGTTGGCTCGCCTGTGCGCGTCAGATTCACTTGGCTCACAGCCGTGCTGAACAGGGCGGCGCGGGCGGGCAGATTATCCAGAAAAGCCTTCGGCAAATACTGAACAAAATCGCCCGGCGCACGGTTTGCAAGCAACGGCTTGGCGCTGGCCGACACGCTCAAAAATTCGCCGGTTTTCAGTGTGTTGGATGCCGGTGCCAGCGCGCGCCAGCTCAGCAGGGCAACATCGCCGGTTTCGGCAAACAGGCGTGTGCCGTTGGCTTGCACCAGCAATACGGCGCTGGCGCTGCCAGCCTGCAAGTCCAGCAACGGACTCGCGAGCACGGCGCTGGGCGTACTGGCGGCCTTGGTGCCGGTACGCAGCTTGAGCGAGCCCTGCAGCAAGTAGGCGTGCGGAACTGTTTTGGCGCGCGCGGCACCCAGCTGCGGCATAACCTGTAGGCGCGTGGCTGCGCCCAGGCTGAGCCGGGTGCCATCGGCAAACTCAAGCTGAAGCAACCGTGAGTTGGCGCCAGTTTCCAGGATATCGTCGGCGTAAAGACGTGTGCCCTCCGCCAACGTGAACTCGCTGGTGTCACGCAGCAACAGGGCATCGCCGTCCAGAATGGTGGCGATGGCGACCGCAGCACTGGTAGGTTTGTTCGCAGGTTTGCCAACTGGCGCGGCGGCGAGCGCCAGGCCCGCCCACGCGCTGGCGAGGGGCGAAAAAATGCAGATAGCGATGAGCTTACGGTACCCGGCCAAGGGCAGGCGCTTCGCGACCGGACGTGGAGCAGCCGGATGAGGGCTCTGAACAATGTGGGCTTTCATCGAACGCATTACGTAACTGGAAGTAATCTACCCCGTTTTCACGTGCGTAGGCGGTTTTCGCACGTTTTTTGCGCGGTTTAGGCCCGACCCATTTGGCATCGTGACACGCGTGCAACGAAGTGTTCTACCCGTCACCTCGTTGGATTTCAGAAAGTTTCATAACTTTTATGAAAATTTAATAAGTTTTAGGCAATTTTTCAGGACTAGGCTGTCCATGCGATTGCATACTCTGCACATCCGGTTACGAATTGGGATATCCCCAGATTCTCATTCCGACGGGCGGCGGCGGCGGCAATACTTGGAGAATTTCCTCATGGCTAAAACGTTCAATGATCCCCTTTTCCTATCCCAGTGGTACCTGGTCAACACCGGGCAGCGCGGCGGCACTTCCCGACTTGACATCAATGTCTTGTCGGCCTGGGATATCTATACCGGCAAAGGTGTGGTGGTGGCCGTCAACGATGACGGCATGGACCTCACCCAACCCTCATTGGTTGCCAACCTGCTGACCAACCTGGCCTTTGATGCGGTGCGCGGCACCACGGGGCAGGGATTCGTCGATGCCGGCAATTCCCACGGTACCGTGGTGGGCTCCATCGTCGGGATGGCGGGCAACGACGGTATCGGCGGCGTGGGGGTCGCTTTCGATGCCAAAATTGTGCCGGGCTTGGCGATTGCGAAGGGTGCCAATTCTGCTAATCTCTTTCTCGCCAATCTGACCGCGGGTGCCGGCGTGAGCGTTAACTCGTGGGGGCAAGACCCGGCGTTTGCCGAGAACTTCGGGGCATCGGGTTCGGATGGAGATCGCGAATGGGGCGCTGCATTGGTACGTGCTGCCACCGAAGCCCGGGGTGGCTTGGGCATGGTGATCGAGGTCTCGGGCGGCAACGAGCGTGCCAACAACGCCGACACCGCCTTGTCCAACTTCACCAACAATAAGCTCACCATCGCCGTCGGTGCCATCACGGAAACAGGAGCCGTCACTGCGTATTCCACCGCAGGAGCCAGCCTTCTCGTCACCGCGCCGGGCGGGGTTGCCAGTGGCGAGCAGTCGCTCAACCAGGGCTTTGGAATTCCGTCTGCCGATGTACAGGGCGCAGCCGGTTACAACACCACGGCGGGTGCAGACGGTGACTACGCGTATCAAAACGTCGGCACCTCCTACTCGGGCCCCATGGTAGGCGGCGCTATCGCACTGATGCTGCAAGCCAACCCCAAGTTGGGCTTTCGGGATGTATCCAATATTTTGGCGCTTACTGCGCTCAAAGTGGATATCGCCAACCCCAGTTGGACTCAGACCCATGCCAGCGACTGGAACTTGGGCGGCATGCACTTCTCGCGCGATTTTGGCTATGGCCTGCTGGACGTTTCGGCAGCAGCTCGGCTGGCGGAATCCTGGTCACAGCCCGCCGGCACCGTCGCCAATTGGCAAAGTGCGCAAGGCATCGCGACGGCTCCTGGCGGGCAAATCCCGGACAACAGCCCCGCCGGGTTCACGGTCAGCGCCACTGTGGCAAACAACGTACGTATCGAACGCATGGAGTTTGACCTAAACCTTAGCGCGGCCAGCCCCAGCCAACTCAGCGCCACCATCACATCGCCGCGGGGCACCACGATCACGCTGTTTGACCAACCACTCACGCGCAACCTGGTTCAAGGCGCGCCCGACATGGCCTCGGCTGAACCTGCTTGGCCGGCCACGTTCACCATCGGCTCGACTGCGTTCCTTGGCGAAACCAGCGCGGGGATCTGGACGCTGAAGATCACGGACAAAGTCAGCGGCCAAATCGCGACCTACGACAGCCTCACCGTGCGGGCCTGGGGGTCCGCCGTCACCGCTGACTCGCATTACATTTTGACCAACGAGTTTGCGGCCGCCAACCCCACGCTGAACGACACCAGTGGCATTGACACTTTGAATGCCGCCGCTGCCGCCGGTGCCGTGCGTCTTAACCTCAACGCTGGCCAAAAATCCACCGTTGGCTCCGGCGAGTTGACGATTGGCATTGGCTCCGTCATTGAAAACGCCATTGGCGGTTTGTCTGACGATATCCTAATCGGCAACGCCGCCAATAATTTGCTGCGCGGCAACCGCGGCAACGACACGATTGATGGCGGTGCCGGTGCCGACACGGCAATTTTTACGGGAGCCCGCGCAGCTTATGCAGTGGCCACCACCGCAACCGGATTCACGGTGAGCGGCACCACCAGCCTTGACGGTGTCGATACGCTGTCGAATGTCGAGCGCCTGCAGTTTTCAGATGTCCGGGTTGCTTATGACACGGCCTTGGGGCAATCGGCCGGCAACTCCGTGCTTTTGCTGGGCGCTACTCTGGGCAACAACCTGCTCCAATCGAAAAAACCGTTGATCGGCACGGTGACCGATCTTTTCGACACCGGCATCTACTCGACCCAAATTTTGGCCGGCGCATTGATGCGTTTGCCAATATGGGGACTGCTGGCAAACGGCGGAGCCGAGACCGCCACCAACACCCAGATTGCAAACTACCTGCTCACCACCGTGAATAAGATAGCACCAGATGCCGCCGCGCTGGCCGCGGCCGTTGCGGCGCTGGATTCGGAAATTGGCGTAGCGCAAGGCACGTTCTTGGGCCAATTGGCTGAATCCGCAAACAATCAATTGCAAGTGGGGCTTGTGGGTCTGGCAACCACAGGCATTGATCTGGGTCCGCCGATTTTTTGAGAAGCTCTGGGCCCAAATGACCCTAGCGCATTGCCTACGAAGGGTTGGCGAGATCTACCTGCGGGCGCTGCGCGTCAATCC
>JANNFW010000575.1:0-8223 GCA_031380235.1 Rhodoferax sp.
TGTTCAACTGGGACGCGTACCCCAACATTTTTGCGAATTACCGCAAGGGCGATGCTAAGGGCTGGGGCCTTCAGCAAATCCGCAAAAAGGGCCTGCGCGACATGGGCGGCACGCTCAGCTCTGAACATGCCCACCAGATCAGCGTGGGGGCCGAGACGCTGGCGCTGCGCCTGGGCCAGACCAGTGCGACGGCATTGCAGCTCGCACGCTATCTGGAAGCTCACAAAGCGGTGAACCGTGTGTACTACCCGATGCTCGAATCGCACCCGCAGCATGCCATCGCCAAAGCCCATTTCAGCGCCGGCTCGTGGTTGCTGTCATTCGAGCTGGCCAGCGAAGCGGCGGGCCTTGCGTTCATCAATCGCCTGAAGCTGCCCGTTGTTGCCACGGGTCTGGGCGACACCCGCTCGCTCATCATTCCCGTCGCACCGACGATCTTCTGGGAGGCGGGTGCAAAAGTGCGGGCCGAGATGGGTATCGCAGATGGGATGATTCGCCTGTCCGTCGGGCTGGAGGATGTGGCGGATTTGCTGGCGGATTTTGAGCAGGCGTTGCCGTAATGTCCGACGCATCACCAATTTGCAGAAATCAGATTTAATCACTATGATTGAATTTGATTAGACGCTGAATAACGAAACTATGACAACTGCTACAGAAACCAAAGTCCTTACCGCCCACATACCCTTGCCATTGGCTGACAAAGTTGACCAATTGGCTGCGCGTTTTGAGCGCTCGCGTGGCTGGATCGTCAAGCAGGCACTGATGGACTGGGTTAGTCATGAGGAGGAGCACAGCCGTTTGACCCATGAGGCCTTGGCGGATGTGGATGCGAGCTGCTTCATTGATCACGCCGCTGTGCAGGCATGGAGTGACAGCCTGGGCAGCGAAGCGCCATTGCCGGTTCCGCTGCTGGCAAGGCGTTGATGGAGCTGAAGTGGACTGGCCGCGCGGTTTCCGATTTGGCGCGGCTTCATGAGTTCTTGACCCCGGTGAACCCGGTGGCGGCGGCGCGTACCGTTCAGTTGCTAAGTGCCGCGCCCACTGGCCTTTTGGTCAATCCGCGCATTGGCAAACGTCTTCAGGAGTTCGATCCACGCGAAGTCCGCCGGATCATCGTTGGGCAATACGAAATGCGCTACGAGATTGCTGCCGCCACTATTTACGTTTTGCGGCTTTGGCATACGCGGGAAGATCGGTAGGTCGTCAGCCTGTGGCTTGGCCTCAGATATCGTTGTAGGTTTCAAACCAGGTTTGCAATGGCAACCCACTCGTCCCTAAAACCAAAGGCCGCGCGCGCGGGTTGAGTTTGCAAAACGCATCCAGCCCTTTTGTATTTCCCTGATTCGCACCGCTTTTGACTTCAAACGCAAACAGTTCTCCTTGATGCCGCAAGACGTAGTCCACTTCGTCCTGGCCATTGCGCCAGTAGTGAATCATGGGCTGCGTACTGCTGTGCTCCAAGTGCCGGGCCAGCAACTCTGCACCTACTGCGCTTTCAGTGATGCGGCCCCATAGCTCGGGCGTCGCGCGAAGGCGATCAAACCCGAAGCCTTCAGTGGCGGCGATTGCACCCATCAGTGCGGTGTTGAACACCTGCAGCTTCGGGCTGGAGCCGCGCTGGCGCACCGCTTGCCCGGCATACTTTTGCAGACCGCAGACCATGCCAGCACCTTCGAGCAGATGAAGGTAATGGGCCAGCGTTGTCGTATTACCAGCATCGCTCAATTGCCCCAACATTTTTTGGTAGCTCAGTTCCTGCCCGCTGTAGCGGCAAGCAAGGTCAAACAAACGACGAAGCAGAGCGGGCTTTTGCACAGGGGCCATCAGCAGCACGTCTTTACTGATGGTGGTTTCAATCAGCGCATCGCGCACATAGGCAGCCCAGCGCTGCGGGTTGTTGATCAAGCTGGCGGCGCCTGGGTATCCGCCGTAAAAAACGAACTCGTCAAGCGTGAACCCGAACGCCTCCTTCATCTCCGAAAAGCGCCAATGACCCAGGCGCGTCATCTCAAACCGGCCTGCCATGCTTTCGGTAAGCCCTCGTGCAATCAGCAGCGGCGCTGACCCCAGCACCACCACACGCACATCGCGTCGTTCGCGAGTGTCTTCATCCCACAGACGTTTGACCTCTTCAGTCCAATCCGGCAACTTCTGGACTTCGTCCAGGACAAGGATGCAGCAGCCTGCTTGGGCTGCCAACATGCGTGCGGTTTCCCACTGCGCAGTCAACCAGCTCGCACCTGCGAGGCCAGGGTTGTCTGCGCTGACGCTATGCTGGGCGATGTGTGCTCCAGCCCCCTTTGACAGCGTCTCAAGGGCCTGACCTACCAGCGTAGTTTTGCCAACCTGACGCGGACCAGCGACTACTTGAAGAAAGCGGCGAGGCTCCATCAGGCGGCCAATGAAAGCTGTCAGGATATTGCGGCGAATTTCGGATTTCATAAATTACTCAATGAGTTGACTAATTTTACTCAATCTATTGAGTAAAAGTAAATCCGAGTACTTTGCCGGTTTAACCTGCCCATCAGGCTGAGCGGTATTCAGCCTTTCACCGGCAATAACCGTTGCACCAGCGGATGCTGCACTTTCTTCTCGGTGCCAATCGCAAAGAAGTGTTCGACAACACCCTCGCAGGGGCCAATGCGCCTCACGCCGTAGCGCGCGATCAGGTCATCATGCACCCACTCTGCCGCTGGGAACACGCCCATGCCGCTGGCACCAAACGTCTTAAGCAAAGCGCTGTCCTCGAACTCACCGACAACATGCGGTCGCATACCGTGCTGCTCGAACCACTGGTCCAGCCGCAGGCGCATGGCGGAATGGGCTGAGGGCAACAGCACGGGCGTGGTTGCCAGTGATGCTGGGAAGCCCCGTGCGGCGTCTGATGCCAATGCTTCGCTGGCATACCAGGCGAGTGTTGACGATCCCATCGCATGACTGTAGAGCTTGAGGTTGGGATTGAGTGGCGCGGCGCGATCCGCCAGCACGATGTCCAACCGGTGCAGGGCCAGGGCAGCCAGCAGATCTTCAAAGCGTCCTTCGGAGCAACTCAGGCGCAGCTTGGGTTCCAGCAGCACCGGCTGTAGCAGGCGACGCACGACCAGTTTGGGCAGCCCGTCCGAGATGCCCACGTTCAGGCGCACAGCGGGCGCACTCACAGCATCCTGCACAACGGCGGGGAGTTGCTCGCCCAACTGGAATATCTGGTCAGCCTGTTTCATGGCGGCGAGCCCAGCCTGCGTCAACGCGAGCCCTCGACCCGCAGGTTTTAACAGGGCGTGGCCTAGAGCCGCCTCCAGCTCGCGAACTTGCGCGCTGACGGTTTGCACGGCCATGCCCAAGCGCTCCGCCGCGCGGGAGATGCCGCCTTCTTTGGCGACCACCCAGAAGTAGTAAAGATGTCGGTAGCTGAAAGGTGACGTGTTCATATTCTGGTATTTACGAAGCGTTGATCTCCCATTTTCTGCTTTTTCTTTATGTGACGAGCACTTATTCTTCTTGCACTTTCAACCAAACGACCCAAGGAACATTCAATGAAGTGCCCTAGATGTATTGAAACCGCGCTGACGCTGAGTGAGCGCCAAAACGTGGAGATCGACTACTGCCCAAAATGTCGTGGCATTTGGCTGGATCGCGGTGAACTCGACAAACTGGTTGAGCGTGCAGATCAGGCCGAGTTTGGCCACTCGGGTGGCTCGCCGCGAGCGCGAGCCGACAGCGAGCGATCGCGCCCTGACTTCTCAGACTCTGACCACTACTCAGATCGCAAACGCTATGGCGGTCGCAAAAAGTCATGGCTGGGTGAGATTTTTGACTGATCCACCCTGGCCGTCTGGTGCGCCTTGAAACAACAACTAAACAACAACTAAACATCAAAGAAAAGAAGCCTCGTGCAAACTCTGATTGAAATCATGAACACACCATTTCTGGGCAAAGATGCCTGGTTGTGGTTGGTATTTTTCTCAATAGTGGTGACGCTGTTGGCGTTCGATCTGGGCGTCTTGCACAAGGACGACCAAGAAATCGGTGTTAAAGAAAGCTTGCTGCTTTCAAGCGGTTACATCAGCGTGGCACTTGTATTCGGCGCTTGGGTCTGGTGGTATTTGGGTGCCCAAAGCGGCATGGAGTACATGACGGGTTTTTTGATTGAAAAGTCACTTTCAATGGACAACGTGTTTGTCATTGCCCTGATATTCACCTACTTTGCCATTCCCCGGCAGTACCAGCACCGGGTGCTCTTCTGGGGCATTTTGGGTGTGATCTTTTTACGCGCCATCATGATTGGCTTGGGCGCGACATTGGTCAGTGAGTTCAGCTGGATTTTGTACCTGTTTGGCGCATTCCTGGTGGTGACGGGCATCAAGATGTGGATCATTGCAGATCACATGCCCGACATTGCCAACAACCCGCTGCTCAAGTTTCTGCGCAAACGTATGCGGGTGACGCCCAATATCGAGGGTAATGCGTTTTTCGTCAACAAAGCTGATCCTGTGACAGGTAAAACTGTGCGGTGGGCGACCCCCTTATTTTTGGCGCTGTGCCTGATTGAATTTGTTGACCTGGTGTTCGCGGTAGATTCGGTACCCGCCATCTTCGCGATCACGACCGATCCGTTCATCGTTTACACCAGCAATATCTTTGCAATTCTGGGACTGCGTGCGCTCTATTTTGCGTTGGCAGCCATGATCCATCGCTTCAAGTATCTGAAATACGCCTTGGCCCTGGTGCTGGTGTTCATTGGCTCCAAGATATTCTTGGTAGGCATCATCGGCAAGATTCCGCCCGTGTTCTCGCTCAGTGTCACGGTCGCCTTGATTGCGGGCGGCGTGATGGTATCGATGTGGAAAACGCGCAAGCTGGCTGCTTGAGCCAAGACGGCTGCATTTGCTAGAAATTAACCTCTAGGTTAATTTCTAGCGAAAAACATGCAAATTTACGAAAATTATTGATAAAAAGAAGCTCTAGCTCTCGAATAACATGCATGAATAGCTACATAAATAATAGCAACTCTAGTGTTCGACGGGGCCGGGTTTTCACAAGATCCGGTTGAACCACAGCATCGAGAGCCCCGCAGAAACAATGGCCAGTGCGGCGGCAAGCAGAGCCAGCAGGCCGGAGATTTCGGTTTCTTTCTTCTCCATCGTCAGGCGTGAGCTCAATGTCTCGTAAACCTTTTTCAGGTCTGCGGCCGTGCCCGCATAAAAGTAATCAGCCTGGGTTTTGTTGGCGATGGCTTTGAGGGTTTCTTCATCAAGCTTCACGCGCATCGACCAGCCTTCAAAACCAATGGTTTCTCCAGTGACGGTGCCAATGCCGACGGTGTAGACGCGCACACCCCTGTCAGCGGCCATTTTGGCGGCTTCCATGGAGTCAACGCCCGTGGTGCGTTGACCATCTGTTAGCAAAATAATAGCTGCCGACGTATAGGAGCCGGGTGCATCCGGCACAAACGGTTGTTTTGCCTCCTTCACCGGCTGATCAATCGAAACGCCCTTTTGGCGTTGCCCGAACTGCATCGCGCTCAGGTCAATGCCCGCGTCAGGGAACAAAGTGGCCAGTGACAACACAATGCCGTTGCCAATGGCGGTGGCGCGCTGCAACTGAAAGCGGTCAATGGCGGAGACCAGGTCCTCGCGGTTCAGCGTAGGGATTTGCGCCACCTGCGCCGATCCGGCAAAAGCAACGATGCCGACCTTCACGTCGCGGGGCAGTGCGGCAAGAAATGCCTTGGCGGCGTTTTGTGCCGCGACGATTCGGCTGGGCGCGACATCGGTAGCGCGCATGCTGCCCGAGACATCCATCGCTAGCATGATGGTTTCTTGCTGAGACGGCAACACCACCACCGCAAACGGACGCGATGCCGCCAGCAGCATGGCCGCGACAGCCAGCAGAAAAAGAAACGGCGGAATGTGGCGGCGAATACTCGGGCCGGTGCCCATCGCCTCGCGCACGATGGAAAGACTCGCAAAGCGCAGCGCCATTTTCTTTTTGCGACGCATCAGCCAGAAATAAGCAAGCACCAGCAACGGCAGCGCCAACAGCAGCCACAGCAACGTGGGCCACATGAACGTCACCGGCAGTGTTTTTGGAATTAGCGTTTCAAAGTTCATGTTGATCTCCCGAAAATTGCGGGTTCATGCTATTTTTTGCAGGTGGATGGGCAGTCGGCCGCCCGCACCAATACGGCTGCGCCGCTTGCGCATGTCCGTAAAACGCAGGATGGATTGCACCAAGTCATCGCTGGTTGATAGCTCCAGCGTGTCCACACCAGCACGCGCCAAAGCCGCGCGCAAATCGGCATCGCGCTGCGCTGATATCTGTGCGAAGCGCTTGCGAAACGTGGCGTTGGACGTGTCCACCAAGAGTTGCTCGCCGCTCTCGGCATCGCGCATGGTGATCAAGCCTAGGTCGGGCAAATTGGCCTCGAGGGGGTCAAACAGCCGCACCGCGACCACCTCGTGTTTTTGCGCCAGTTGGCCCAGCGGTTTTTCCCAGCCGGGTTCGCTGATGAAGTCTGACACCACAAACACGGTTGAGCGCCTGCGCACCATGGCTGCCGCAGTCTGCAGCAGCTCGTGCAATCGGGTAGCGCCTTGATCGCGCGCTTTGGGGCGTCGCGCCATGGCATGCATGAGCTGCAGCACGTGGCGCCGTCCACTGCCCGGTGGGATCACAGTGTCAACGCCTGCGCCGTACATGAGCGCACCTACCCGGTTGCCATGGCGGGTCAGCAAGCGTGCCAGCACTGCCACAAAGCCGCTGGAGATGTTGCTCTTGCGCTGTTCGCCAGAGCCAAAGTCAATTGACGGACTCAAGTCCAGCAAAAACCAGGCGGTCATCTCGCGGTCTTCGGTGAATACCCGCACGTGGGGGATTTGCAGCCGCGCAGTGACGTTCCAGTCAATGTGCCGCACATCATCGTGGTGTTGGTATTCGCGCAGGTCGGCCAAGTCAATGCCCGTGCCGCGCAACAGCGTACGGTAGTCGCCTTGCAGCAAACCGTCCAGCCGTTTGATGACAGTCCACTCAAGCCGCTTCAGGATGTGATCCGCCCCCTGCATTTGCGGGGAGTTCGCAGCCTCGGTTGGCAGCTTGGCAGGCGGCTTGCGTTTGAAAAAGTTGAACATGCCGCAGGTCTCGCGATGTACGAATCTTCTGAGTGCTCAAGCGGCCAGTTTCTCGTGGGCCAGCGGCTTGGCGGGCACGGGTACTTTTGCCATGATTTTTGCCGTGATGGCATCTGCTGTCAGCCCTTCGGACAAGGCTTCATACGACAGCACCAGGCGGTGGCGCAGCACGTCGGGCACCAGGTCGGTCATGTCCTCTGGCAGGGCGTAGGTGCGGCCTCGCAGCATGGCCAGGGCGCGCGCGCCCTCAGCCAAATTGATGGTCGCACGCGGGCTGGCACCAAAGGTGATGAACGGTGCCAGGTCTTTCAGGTCATGCTTGACCGGATTGCGGGTAGCGGACACCAGGCGTACCGCATACTGGATCAGGCTCGGGTCGACATAAACCTGGCGGCACTCATGCTGAAGCGCGGCAAGCTGCTCGGTGGTGGCCACCGCAGCAGCGGCCACGGCCGGGCCAGTGACGCGCTGCACGATGACGAATTCCTCTTCATCAGTCGGGTAATCCACCAGCACCTTCATCATGAAGCGATCCACCTGCGCTTCGGGCAGCGGGTAAGTGCCTTCGGTTTCAATCGGATTTTGTGTGGCCATCACCAAAAACGGACTGGGCACTTTGTGGGTGACACCGGCAATCGTGACTTGGCGCTCCTGCATCACCTCCAAAAGCGCGCTCTGTACTTTGGCGGGCGCACGGTTAATCTCATCGGCCAGCAGCAGGTTGGTAAAAACAGGCCCCAGCGAGGTTGAAAAATCCCCCGTTTTCTGGTTGTAGATGCGGGTACCCACCAAGTCGGCAGGAACCAGATCTGGCGTGAACTGAATGCGCTTGAAGTCACCCTGAATGGTGTTGGCGAGCGTCTTCACCGTCAGTGTTTTCGCCAGCCCAGGCACGCCTTCCACCAGCAGATGGCCCTGCGCGAGTATGGCGACCATCACGCGCTCCAAAAAGCGGTCTTGTCCAACGACGACGCGTTTGACCTCGTAGAGAATTTTCTCCATAAGTTGGGCGGTATCAGGGCTTTGAAATGAATTGTCAGACATAGGTTTTCCTGATTTCGTTCACGTTAAAAAGGGGGCAGCCCTGCGGCTGAAG
>JANNFW010000586.1:0-1615 GCA_031380235.1 Rhodoferax sp.
GCGCGGGGTGTGCGCAACAACCAGTGCATCACGGCGCGCTGCTCGGTGGTGTTGATCGCCTCGCCCGCAAACATCGCGTCACGGTGCTGCGCCACCCCGCATTGGCGAGCCAGGTCAAACAGCAATTGCGCGGTCGGCGTATCGATCAGGTTTTTTGACAAATCGGCAAACACGTGCGGCGCTTGCTGACTGAAAGAAGCAAAACGCCTTGGATCAGCAGCAAACGCCTGGCGCGCATCAAAGTCTTTGCCGCTGGCTGCAAAGTGAGCTTGC
Source organism: Rhodoferax sp. (assembly GCA_031380235.1). Taxonomy (GTDB): domain Bacteria; phylum Pseudomonadota; class Gammaproteobacteria; order Burkholderiales; family Burkholderiaceae_C; genus JANYCG01. Next base: position 274 of record JANNFW010000586.1, read on the forward strand.
AGTTGCCCCCAAGCGGGCGTGCGGTCGCAACGCAAGCGCATTACGTTGACGGTGTCGCTCATGCGGCCAACATCAGTTTTTCGAGCTTGATGGCATCTGCGCAGAACGCGCGAATGCCTTCGGCCAGCTTCTCAGTCGCCATGGCATCTTCGTTCAGGGCGAACCGGAACTGGCCTTCGTCAAAATTCACAGCGGATAAGTCGAGCTTTTGCGCCGCCTTCGCGTCCAGCGCCTTCGTCAACGGCGCATCCGTTGCGGCCAAGATCGCCAGCAAATCGGGGCTGATGGTCAACAAATCACAGCCCGCCAGCGCCGTGATCTGCCCCACGTTGCGAAAGCTCGCGCCCATCACCTCGGTCGCGATGCCAAAGTGTTTGTAGTGATTGAAAATTTGCTGAACGGACTTTACGCCAGGGTCGTTGGCATTCGCGTTATCCGCTTCCACCCAAGCCGCGCCCGCCGACTTCTTGTACCAGTCGTAAATGCGGCCCACAAACGGCGAAATCAACTGCACTTTCGCCTGCCCGCACGCCACCGCCTGGCAGAACGAAAACAGCAGCGTCAGGTTGGTGTGGATACCGCGCTTCTCCAGCTTTTCGGCGGCCTGAATACCTTCCCACGTGGCGGCGACTTTGATCAACACGCGGTCAACGTGGATGCCCTCGGCTTGGTAGAGATCAATGATGCGCTCGCCGCGCGTGAAGGTGGCGTTGGTGTCGAAACTCAGGCGAGCATCAATCTCGGTGGACACACGCCCTGGGATAATCTGCAAAATCTCGCAGCCAAAGCGCACCAGCAGGCGATCCATCACCTCATCCAGCGCGCGGCCTTTGAACTTGGCGACGGTGTCGTTGAGCAGCGGCGCGTAGTCGGGCTTTTGCACCGCCTTGAGGATCAGCGACGGGTTGGTGGTGGCATCAGTCGGCTTGAAAACACCGAGCTGTTTGTAATCACCTGTGTCGGCAACGACGGTGGTGAATTGCTTGAGCGTATCGAGTTGGTTCATGCTGCCATTATTCCCCGAATGGTCTCAAAAACCAATGTCGCGGAAACAAGCGGGTTACCAAACTTTGCTACGAAACCTTGACGACTGAAACCCCGTGCTCCGCCAACGCCAACCCCACCTCAGCACCCAGCGGCACCACATCAGTCAAATCGGGCGACACCACAAAGATGTTTCCGAGTGCTGTATCGAAGGTGTACTCGTAAAAACTGCCGAGGTAGGCGGACTTGAGTAGCTTGCCTTTGAGTTCGAAATTACCGTTGCGGTGAATGTGCCAAGCCTCGGGCCGCACTGCGACCTTCACAGCACCCGATTGGGTTGCTTGCCGCGATTCAATCT
>JANNFW010000270.1:0-2106 GCA_031380235.1 Rhodoferax sp.
GCAACTTGAGTGCAGGCTGCGCCGTAGGCAAAGTAGTAGAACGGCCTGCCCGTCAGCGTGGTTTTGTCGTAGTGGATTTTGGGCGTGCGGTAAAAGCCATCGCTCCACAGTTGGATGCGGTTGGCATAGGCCAGTTTGACGACATCATCAAACGCGCGCGCCGCTTTGGGGGAGATCACGCGCCCGCCTTCAAAGCGCACTGCACCTGCGCCGCAATTATCCAGCCCGCTCACAAACGCAGCCAGGTTGTCGCGCACATTGCGTGCGGCAAACTGTGCTGCGCGGCCATTCAGGTCGGTACCAGCGGAGGCTGCGGTGGCCGAGGCATTGGGGATTTTGCTGGTGTCACTCGCCGTGGCCAGCACGCGCTCAAACGGCACGCCGAGTTCATCGGCCACGATCTGGCAGATCTTGGTGTTCAAGCCCTGACCCATTTCGGTGCCGCCGTGGTTTACCTGCACGCTGCCATCCAGGTAAACATGAACTAGCGCACCCGCCTGGTTGAACAACGTGGCGGTAAAGCTGATGCCGAATTTGACCGGTGTGATGGCAATACCGCGTTTGATCGTCGTGTTGCGCTCGTTCCACGCCAGCACCTGCTGTTGCTCTTTGCGGTAATTGGACGATTGCTCCAACTGCGACAGCAGGGGTTGCAGGATGTTGTCTTCCACCTTCATCTGATAATGCGTGACATTGCGCTCGTCAATGCCGTAGAGATTGCGCATTCGCACGTCCAGCGGGTCCATCTTCAAATGCCGCGCGATGTCGCCCATGATCGCTTCGGTCACGATCATGCCCTGTGGCCCGCCAAACCCGCGAAAGGCAGTGTGGCTTTGGGTGTTGAGCTTGCAGCGATACGAAGCGATCTCAACATCCGCCAGAAAATACGCGTTATCAACATGAAAGACCGCGCGATCCGCCACCGGCCCCGATAGGTCGGCGCTGAAGCCGCAGTTCACCGCCATAGTCAGCTTCAGGCCGCACAAACGCCCGGTTTCGTCAAAGCCTGCCGTGTAGTCGTAGGCAAACGGGTGGCGCTTGCCGGTGATCAAGAAGTCATCGTCCCGATCCAGCCGCAGCTTGACTGGGCGTTTGACTTTGTGGGCCGCAATGGCCGCCCACACCGCCATGTGCCCGGCCTGCGTTTCTTTGCCCCCAAAGCCGCCGCCCATGCGTCGGCATTCGACTTTAACGGCATGGTTATCCAGCCCCAGCGCATGCGCAATCCAGTGCTGCACCTCGCCAGGGTGCTGCGTGCTGGAGTGCACCAGCCACTGGTTTTGCTCCTGCGGCAGCGCATAGGCAACCTGGCCTTCGAGGTAAAAGTGCTCCTGCCCGCCGACTTCCAAAGTGCCACTCAAGCGATGCGGTGCTTGTTCCAAAGCGCGGGTCACATCGCCCCGTCTAACAAACACTGGCGGCAGCACATAGCTCTGTGCCGCCATCGCTTCCTTCACGCTCAAGACAGCGGGCAAGGCTTTGATGTTGAGCTTTACTTTTCGCGCTGCGTGGCGGGCTTGCATGACTGTCTCGGCCACTATCAGCCCAACCACCTGGCCAATGTGCTGCACGGTATCCGTGGCAAAAATCGGCTCGTCTCCGATGAATGATGCCAGCATGGCGTGGCCCGGAATGTCACTTGCCAGCACGCAGGTGCGCACACCGGGCATCGCCAGCGCGGCTGACACGTCAACGCCGAGCAGCTTGCCGTGGGCTTGGGTCGACATGATGGGAGCAGCGTAGAGCGTGCCTTTGACTTCAGCAATGTCGTCAATGTAGGTGGCTAGCCCGCACACCTGCGCGACTGCGCTTTCATGCGCTTTGGAGGTGCCCAGCGCGCTTTGGACAGGCGCAGAAAACGCGGCCAGTTTTTCAGGCGCGTTCATGCGGGCATGGCCTCCATATCATCTAGGCTGAAGCTTTCCAGGCTGACCTGCGTGTTGACTTTCCCAATACCCTGGCTCTCCAGCCAGAAGCGTTGCAACAGGTTGCCCAACACCTGAGTTCGGTAGCTGCTGGAGGCACGCATGTCTGAAATGGGCGTGAACTCCTGGCGAAGCGTGTCGATAGCCAGCTTCACCGTGCTGGTCGTCCAGGGTTTACCGT
>JANNFW010000718.1:0-3226 GCA_031380235.1 Rhodoferax sp.
CAAGGGCTCGGAGGGTGCCGCCAAGCGTGCCAGCGACATCGTTCTGTCATTGCTGATTTTGATCATGATCTCTCCCCTGATGTTGATCATCGCGGCCGCTGTCAAGCTCGGCTCGCCCGGCAATGCCATTTTCAAACAGCGCCGCTACGGACTCGATGGTGAAGAGATCGTGGTCTACAAGTTTCGCTCGATGACGGTCACTGAAGACGGCGGCAGCATCAAGCAGGCCACGCGCAATGACAGCCGCATCACGCCGCTGGGCGCGTTTTTGCGCAAGACATCGTTGGACGAATTACCCCAGTTCATCAATGTGCTGCAAGGGCGTATGAGCATCGTTGGGCCGCGCCCGCATGCCGTCGCGCACAACGAGCTGTACCGCAAGCTGATCAAAGGCTACATGGTGCGGCACAAGGTCAAGCCGGGTATCACGGGCCTGGCTCAGGTCAGCGGTTTTCGGGGAGAGACGGACACCCTGGACAAGATGCAAGGCCGTATCGATTTTGACTTGCAATACCTTCGCAATTGGTCTTTGGGGCTGGACTTGCGCATCATTTTCAAAACAATTCGCATGGTCGTTAAAGACCAGAGCGCGTACTGAGCATGCAGACACATCGCTGTGCCAACATTCTCGGAACTTTTGCGCTGGGGCTCGTGTTGTCGTTTGCGGCCAGCGCACAGGCCCAGAACGTACCCATCACACCCTATTCGCCCAACGTGCAGGATCAAGATGTCTTCAAACTCGTTGCTGGTTATTCACTGCAAACAGACAGCAACCTCTTCAGACTTCCGGCGGGCGTTGACCCAACGGCTTTGATTGGCCGGTCCAGCGCGGCGGAGCAAATTGGGGTCACCAGCCTGGGGCTTAAGTTGAACAAACCCTATAGCCTGCAGCGCTTTGAGCTGAACGCCGGCATCGAGGATTACAGCTACCAGAATTTCAGCTACCTGAGCTTCACTGCCGTCAACGTGGGCGCCGCCTGGCGCTGGAGCTTGACTCCCCGCCTGCGCGGTAGCTTGACCTATGACCGCAGGGAAACGCCCACCAGCTACCTGGACTACCAGGGCTTTCGCCAGCGTAACCAGAACTCCGCCACCCAACGCCGACTTGATGCAGGCTACGACATCGATGGCGCCTGGCGCGTGTTGAGTGGGATTACGCAAGCCGATCAGGTCAATCTGCTGCCCGTGGTCGCCCTGGGTGACACGAGCACCGCCTCAGCCGACATCGGCTTGCAATACATATTCGGCTCCGGCAGCACCCTCACATATGCCCTCAAGAGCGCCGACGGCAAGTTTCTTAACCGTCCCTTGCAACCAGAATTCTTGCTGGACGATGCCTACCGCCAACTCGATCATGAAGTGCGCCTGAGCTGGGTGATCAACGGCAAGAGCACAGCGGACGTGAGCGCCGCGTACATTGCGCGAACCCACCCGCACTTTGCACAACGTGACTACAGCGGCTTCAACACCGGTATCAACGTTAATTGGGGCTTGACGGGCAAATCAACACTGGGCGCAAGCTGGGTGCGCGAGCTCGCGAGCTACCAGACTGACAGCACGAACTACAGCCAGACGGATCGTCTGTCGCTGGCACCCGTTTGGCAGCTCAGCACCAAAGTGGCCCTTCGCGCGCGCTTGGAGCTGGCCACCCGGAGTTTTCTGGGCTCGCCCTCCGGCCTGCCTGCATCGGGGCGCCGCGACACCACACACGATGCCAGCCTGTCGCTGGACTGGCAGCCGTATGAGCGCGTGAGCCTGGGCGCGTCGCTCTTGAATTCACGCCGTGATTCCAATTTGGCGGGGCTTGACTACAACAGCAATCTCGCCTCGGTATTCGCCAAAGTCAGCTACTGACACCTCAAAAACTATGACCGCAATGCATCCTCGTTTTCTAATCGCCTGCCTACTGGCCTTGTTATCACTCGGCATCTGCGCACAGCCGCTGGCCAAGGCAGATTACCCACTGGGCGCGGGCGATGCGATTCAAATTCTGGTCTTCCAAAACCCCGAGCTCACGATGGAGACCCGGGTATCGGAGAACGGCAGCATCACCTACCCCCTGATTGGCAAAGTTGATCTGGGTGGTCTTTCCATCGCCGCAGCGGAGAAGAAGATTGCTGATGCATTGAAGACGGGCGGGTTCCTGCAAAAGCCTCAGGTCAATATTGTTCTTTTGAAGATTTTGGGCAACCAGGTCTCGGTGCTGGGCCAGGTCAACCGCCCCGGTCGCTTCCCGCTGGAGACGACCAACACGCGGCTGAGCGACATGCTGGCCACGGCGGGCGGCGCGATCTCCAGCGGCACCACACCGGGCGGTGACGATGTCGCCATCGTCACCGGTGTGCGAAGTGGGCAGCCGTTTCGAAAGAAGATCGACATTGCCTCGATCTTTCTGACGGAAAAAGTACAAGACGACATCGTGCTGCAAGGTGGCGACATCATTTACGTGCACCGGGCACCAGTTTTCTATATCTATGGCGAGGTGCAACGCCCCGGCTCATTCCGCGTGGAGCGGGAAATGACCATCATGCAAGCTTTGGCACAGGGCGGTGGCCCGACCGCTCGGGGCAGCGAAAAGCGTATCCGTATGCACCGTAAAACCGCGAACGGCGGCATCGTGCAGATGGAGCCGCTCTTGACCGACACGATCCAGCCCAACGACGTGATCTATGTCAAGGAAAGCATTTTCTAAAGGCCGTGCACTTTTCATGACCCTCTATCAATTCCTGCTGATTCTGCGCGCACGCTACAAGGTGCTGCTGTTTGCGCTCATCGCCACGGTTGCCACGGTAGTCACCATCAGCCTGCTGATCCCCAAGCAATACACTGCAACGGCCGCTGTGGTGATCGACCTGAAATCGCCGGACATGGTCAGCGGCTTGATTTTGCAAGGCATGCTGGCACCCGCCTACATGACCACGCAGGTGGACATCATCAACAGCGACCGTGTCGCCAAGGGGGCGGCAAAGCTATTGGGTGCCTTGTTGAGTACCGAAGGAAACGCCGAGGTCTTTGCCGGACTGGAAGCCCGAAAACTGCAAAAGGGCCTGGATGTCAAACCCGCGCGGGAAAGCAATCTGATCAACATCAACTTCACGGGTGATGACCCAGACTTCGCGGCTGCTGCGGCCAACGCGTTTGCCCAGGCCTACATCGATGTGAACGTCGACCTGCGCGTGACCCCAGCGCGCCAAAACGCCACATTTTTCGACGAACAGGCCAAGGC
>JANNFW010000732.1:0-3790 GCA_031380235.1 Rhodoferax sp.
GAGCGGCCCGAGATCGTGGTCTACGAAAAAGCCTTTCATGGCCGCAGCATTGCCACCTTGAGCGCGACCGGCAACCCGAAAATACAGGCTGGATTTGGCCCGCTGGTGGAGGGCTTTATCCGCGTGCCCATCAACAACATCGCCGAGCTGAAGAAAGCCACAGAGGGCAACAAAAACGTCGTCGCCGTGTTCTTCGAAGCCATTCAAGGCGAAGGCGGCGTGAACCCGATGAGCTCTGACTACCTGCGCGAGGTGCGCAAGCTGTGCGACGAGCGCGACTGGCTATTGATGATCGACGAAGTGCAATGTGGCATGGGCCGTACCGGCAAATGGTTTGCGCACCAGTGGGCTGGCATCGTGCCTGATGTGATGCCGCTGGCCAAGGGCTTGGGCTCGGGCGTGCCGATTGGCGCAGTCGTCGCAGGGCCCAAAGCGGCCAATATTTTCGCGCCAGGCAACCACGGCACTACCTTCGGCGGCAACCCGCTGGCGATGCGCGCTGGGGTCGAGACCATCCGCATCATGGAAGAAGACGGCTTGCTGGCCAACGCAGCCGCGATGGGCACGCGGTTGAAAGACGGCCTGGCCCACGCGCTGGCCGCCGAGCTGAAATCAGGCGCTGTCAAAGAGATTCGCGGTATGGGATTGATGCTCGGCATTGACCTTTCCAAGCCCTGTGCCGCCTTGGTCGGCCAATGCGCGGAGAACGGCTTGCTGATCAGCGTCACCGCAGATTCCGTCGTGCGCCTTGTGCCGCCGCTGATCATCAACGCCAAAGAGATTGATGAGCTGATCAGCATCTTGGCACCGCTCATCAAACAACACCTGGCTAAAACCGAATGAAACCCGAATGACGATCAAGCATTTTCTGCAAAACAGCGACCTGAACGCCGAGGAATACGCCTACCTGTTCGCGCGCGCCGCCCACATCAAGAAGAAATTCAAAACCTACGAGAAGCACCACACGCTGGCGGATCGCACGCTGGCGATGATCTTCGAGAAAGCCTCCACCCGTACGCGCGTTAGCTTTGAGGCGGGCATGTACCAGATGGGCGGCAGCGTGGTGCACCTGACCACAGGCGACAGCCACTTGGGACGCGCTGAGCCGATTGACGACACCGCCAAAGTTATCAGCCGCATGGTCGATATAGTAATGATCCGAACCTTTGAGCAGAGCCGCATCGAACAGTTTGCCCAGGGCTCTAGAGTACCCGTCATCAACGGCCTGACCAACGAGTTCCACCCCTGCCAAATCCTCACCGACATCTTCACCTACATCGAGCACCGCGGCTCCATCGCAGGCAAGACGGTCGCGTGGGTGGGCGACGGCAACAATATGGCTAACAGCTGGCTACAGGCCAGCGAAATCCTCGGCTTCAAAGTCCACCTGAGCACGCCCGGCGGCTACGAAGTCGATCAAAGCATCGCCGGCATTCGCTCAGCCGACAGCTACAAAGTCTTCAAAGACCCCATGCAAGCCTGCGCTGGTGCCGACCTGGTGACAACCGATGTCTGGACCAGCATGGGCTTCGAAGCCGAAAACGAAGCGCGCAAGAAAGCCTTCGCCGAGTGGTGCGTAGACACTGAAATGATGCGCGCCGCCAAGCCCGACGCCCTCTTCATGCATTGCCTGCCCGCGCACCGTGGCGAGGAAGTGATGGCCGACGTGATCGACGGCCCGCAGTCCGTCGTGTGGGACGAAGCCGAGAACCGCATGCATGCGCAGAAGGCGCTGATGGAGTACTTGTTGTTGGGGCGGGTGGGGTAGGTTGGGTACTGTGAAATTTGTATTGAACGAGCTGGGCCAGTGACTATGGTGACCCAATAGCGGTGCGCTAGACCGTATCTGGTGGCGTAGGAGTTACAAGCCCAAACAAGTGATACGTTGGGTTCGCGTCGGGAGCGCCCATCTGAAACAAATAAAGATTGCTCTCTCCCGAAAGTGTTACGGTGTGAGCATTCAAGAGATTTATTGTCTGCTTTCTCCACGGCTTCAGCTGCTGCTTATAGTATTCGTAGTCTCTTGCCGGGGCGTAAGGATTTTCTGCGTGCATGAGGCCCCCGCACTTCTCGTAAACACCAATGAATCGATGTTTGGTCAAATAGTCGTCGGGGCGTTCTAGCCAGCGCATCAGCGCTCCCGATTCTGTTGCAGACTCTTGAATAATGGGTTGAGGATAGAAGTCCGGGTTAACGCGCTCAAGGTCACGTAGCATGGATCGAGCGTTCCAATGTTCAGCGAATCTATCGTACTGATGAGAGTACTCTTTCACGTTGGCGATCAGCGAACTGAACGCAATGAGTTCCAAAATGTTGCGAAATTGAAGACAAACAGTCTCAATGTTCGTGGCTTCGAACACTGCGTGCGTCGTCCCCGCCAGGAAGGCATCGATCACGCACGTCCTCTGCTTGATCTCGCGAAGAACATTCAGATACTTTTCGGGAGCGAGCAAGGGCATCTAATGCAATTTAACACGAGCCTAGCGTCACGCCTTTCATCATCGCACGGAGTTGTTTGCCGTCCGCCCCGCTCACAAACATTGGGGCCGGGCTTTCATCGTCACATCGAACGAAGGGAGTAAGGCTGGGGTTCACCCTTCGCTCCTCTCCCGCTGGCGAAAAAACCGACAACCAAAATTTTTAAACGCTCCCGCACTTGGCTACCCACTCGCAAAGCACCTCATTCATACGCGTTTGCGAGCCTGCGCCTGTGCTTTTGAAATACGCCAGCGCTTCGGGGTCATAGCGCACGGTGACGGGTGTCTTGGTAGGCCGACGCTGCGGGCCACGCTGGCCTTGGCGTTTTTGAATCAAGGCATCGCGCTCCGCGTCATAACCACCGTCAACTACGAATAACAATCCAAAAATAAACCCCCAGGTTAATTATTATGCCCAAAAGCTGTTTCAGCGTAAATTTTAAGAAAAATATGCCTCTAGCTCTTGTATCATAAAGAAATATTGCTACTATTTATATAGTATTCTGCTACCTGATCGTAATTGATCACGTGCCCACGATTGCCGAACCGCTGCCGCAAAACACAGACGACATGCCGCGCGATTACGCCACTCCTTTGGCAATTCGATGAGCTTCATAAATTGCCCACTCCGCTGGATCGTCGATCCACGGCGGATTGACCTCAAGCAAGTTGAAATAAAACTTCAGCAGCCCGCCCGGAATCCAGCTAGCGCGGTTTCGATAGCAGCAACGCAACTCGGATGTGGTGATGGGGACGTGTCCCGCATGTTGTGTTTTGAGCACGACGTCAAGGCTGCCAATGCGATTACCTGGAACGTGGAATCCCGGCGGTACATCCAGCACGAAATGTACCGTGCCGTGCCGCTGCTCGATGACGAATTGCATGCCAAACTTGCAGGCGCGGCGAAACGCAAGATCGGTCAGGTCTTGGTTGCCTTTTGCGGCCGCAGCCGCGATTGACAGCTTGACGGCTTCAAGCGGCGAATGCTTCGAGCCTTTCAGCGCCTCATAGTACTCTGCGAGCGCTGCCTTTTGCAGCGGTGACAGATACGCCGCGTTCGCGTGATGCGCGACATTGCCCCGAATGGCAGCTTTGGTTGCTGGTGCCGCATTGACTACAGCCGGATCCATAAGTGCCACCTTGGCAAAGGTTCTGTTGTTGTACTCGTCGCAAATAAGGTAACTGCCTACCGAGCGTAAGTGCTGGGCGACGTTGGCGGCCAGACTATTGATGTACGGCGGTCGGGCATGGCTGATGCCGTAGATGACATCTCCTGCCTTGAACTGCTGATTGAAGGGTTGACCAATTGCCAT
>JANNFW010000740.1:0-1845 GCA_031380235.1 Rhodoferax sp.
ATATTGAGCCAAGTCAGTCTGCGCGCCGCTGAGACCTTATGCGAGACGAAGGAACTTGAGCGTTGCGAGTCACTTATCGCCTTAAGCGCCACGAATTTTGCCACCTACCTCAGCGCAACACATCCCACGCTGGCCCGCCTCGAACTACTGCGGGCTCGTCTGGCCCTCACCCGCCAACAGCCCACGTCCGCACGCGATCACATCGCCCGCGCGCTGGACATTCTTGACAAAGCCGGCAAACCGGGCGGGCAACGTTGCCTCGCCCTGGCGCAGTTGGCGCAGGCCCACCTGATGCTGGGCGAGCGTGATGCGGCGCTTAAAGCCGCGCAGGACGCCGTGGCCTACGCGCGCCTGCATTTCGCCGACTTCCCCACCAGCCGATGGGGCGGCATGGCCATGCTCAGCCTCGGGCGAGTGCATCGGGAAAGGGGCGAGACAAAGCTCGCTGCCGAGGCCTTGCAGAACGCCAAAACCCAGCTTGAAGCGTCGCTGGGGGCTGATTCCCCCATCGCGCTGAACGTCAGGCGCGAAGTGACCCAATTGCTGGCAGCGAAATAATCTGAAAACGTTTGGCGGAAACCACCCGCCGTTTGCGATTAACCCCTTGAGTCGCGTCTGGTGCGTCAGATTGAGCGATGCAGCAGTCATTAAAAATGAACCTCTGAGTTAATTTATGTCACAAATTCTTCAAAATCGCCCAAATTTTCGATTAAATTAGCCTCTAGCCCTCGTATAATATACACAATTAGCTACTTATTATATAGCTTACTGTTGATATGACCCGGCGTTTTGCAGCAAACTGCCAGTAACATGGCGCGATGCCCCAACCCGCCATCCGCCTCACGCCAAGCCCTACTGTCGCCCCCTGCGTCACCCCTGCTGCGAGCTTAAGCGCGCTGGTTGAGCGCTCCAGTCAAGGGGATCGCAATGCGGCAGATCAACTCTTCACCGCGCTGTACGCCGAGCTGCACCGCTTGGCCCGGCGCGAGGTGCATCGCCTGGGTGCCTTCACCCCGCTTGGGGCCACGACGTTGTTGCACGAAGCGTATCTGGACATCTCGGGCCGCGATTCGCTGGCCTTTCCAGACCGTGCGCACTTCATGGCCTACGCCGCGCGTGCCATGCGCGGCGTGGTGATTGACCGGGTGCGCGAGCGTCATGCGCAAAAGCGCGGCGGCGGGCTGGACATCACCTCGCTGGACACCGAAACCGCCGATCAATGCCCCGAGCCCGAGAAGCTGACCGACATTGGCGACGCCTTGGACGAACTGGCTTTGCTGGAGCCTGCCTTAGCGCAAGTGGTGGATTTGAAATTCTTCTGCGGCTTCTCCATGGTTGAAATCGCAGAGTTGATGGGCACCTCAGAGCGAACCGCCCAGCGCCAGTGGGAAAAGGCGCGGCTGCTGCTGTTTCGCGCGATGCAGACGGCCTGACGGCAACTCACCCCTTTGGCGGGTTTGCTGAACGGATTGCGATTAAGGGATTAGCGATATGTCACACATCGATCACCCCATCAACTCATGACCACCCCACACCCTGCCAACTGGGCGCGCCTGAGCCCCCTGCTCGACGAGCTGCTGGACTTGCCCGAGGCCGAGCGTTTGGCGCGCCTGGATGCGATGCAGGCCGAGAATTCACAACTCGGCGACGAGCTGGCCGCACTGCTGCTCGACAGCCAGAGCGCGCAAGTCAAAGACTTTCTGTCCAAGCCGCTATTGAATTCAGTTGATCAAACCCCTGAATCCACGTTGGCAGGCCAGCGCCTGGGCGCCTATGTGCTGGAATCGCCTCTAGGCCAAGGCGGCACCGGCAGCGTGTGGCGGGCACGCCGGGAAGATGGGCGCT
>JANNFW010000774.1:0-2712 GCA_031380235.1 Rhodoferax sp.
ATTGAGCGTAGCAAACCCCGACGGCGACATGTATCGGCAGAAACCCGGCTCAACGTTTTACCCGTGAAACATCAACAGTCGGGGAAGTCGGCTCGTGCGGATCAACCTACCGAACAAGCGCCTAGCCGAAAAGTGAGTCAAATCCGTCAACCGGCTCGAAACGCTTGTTGACGTAGCGCAGACGCGTAGGGCCTGGCATGGCACGTGTTTGCACGGAGTGACGCGCATCGCCGGGGTAGCAGATGACGCGAGTGCCCTCATCGTCAAACGGCTCGGGTTGGATCACAGCGGGCAGGCGGCTTTTGGCCTCTAGCATGACGGCTTGAACATTGCCCAATCGTAACAAATGCGCCAAGCTCATGATCTGTGGTGGCGCAAGTTCGATTTGGCCATTTCGGTACTGCTCCAACGCAGCGCGGGGTGTAAGCCAAATGCTCTCGGTGGCCTCGTGGTTGTCGTGGATTGCAACCTGATCAACGGGGCAGGCAGCGACGAAGAAACGGGTGTCAAAGCGCTTGTTCATGACGGACGGCACGCGCGGCGTGATCCAGCGCGACCAGGGGGCAAGACTTTGAGTCTGCAAACGCAACTGCATCTGCGCCAACACTTCATCAAACGCGTAACCCTCGCGTGAGAGTGCGCGGGCGCCCGTCGCCTGCGCTTGACTTGCGCCGTGCGCGAACAGGATGCCGCATTCTTCAAAGGCCTCGCGAATCGCAGCCACGTACAAACCGCTGGCCGTGGGGGCATCAATCTCAGGCTCATTCAAGCTGGCGTGCAGCGCGGGTGCGGCTTGGTCGAGGTGCGCGTCGGCGTCCAGCTCGGCATCAGCGCCATCTACCTTGCCACCCGGGAAGACATAAGCCCCGCCCAGCACGTCTGACAGTCCATGGCGCTTGAGCAAAAATATCTCCAGCCCCTGCGACGAGTCGCGCAGCAGCATGACGGTTGCGGCCGAGCGCAGCGGGGTGGTGACGGCATCAAAGTTGAGTTCCATGTCTCAAGTGTAGTGACGGCTTGCTTAAGCCAGCACAGCCTGTGCTGCCAACACCTCTGCCCGCACTTGCTCCGTCAACTCAGCCTTCAGTGCCACGAACTCGGAGGTCGTCTTGATGACATAGCTGCGAGGATGCGCGATGGGGACCGCCCGATCCAACTTGATGCGCCCTGGCCGCGCGCTCATCACGACGACGCGGTTGCCCATGAACACCGCCTCATCAATGTCGTGCGTAACGAACATCACCGTTTTGCGCTCATCCTCCCAAATGCCCAGCAGCAACTCCTGCATCTGCTCGCGAGTTTGATGATCCAGCGCGCCAAAGGGTTCGTCCATCAACAGCATGCGCGGCCCGTTGGCCAAAGCACGCGCGATGGCGGTGCGCTGTTGCATACCGCCTGAAAGCTGCTTGGGGTAATGATTCTCAAACCCGATCAAGCCGACTTTTTTGATGAAGCTTTGTGCCACGTCCAATTGCTCTTGCCGCGCCATGCCGCGCTCGTTCAAGCCGAAGCAGACGTTGTCTCGCACACTGAGCCAGGGGAACAGGGTGTAGCTTTGGAACACCATGCCACGGTCTGCACCGGGGCCTGAAATGCGTTTGCCGTCCAGCAGCACTTCGCCCGAGGTTTGTTGATCCAAGCCTGCGACGATGCGCAACAGCGTGCTTTTACCGCAGCCTGAAGGGCCCAAGATGGTGATGAAATCGTTCTCGGCCACATTCATGCTGGTGGCCTGGAGCGCTAGCGTCGGTGCACCACCGCTGGTGGATGGGAAGCTGCGAGAAACGCCTTGGATCGACAGAAAATCGGTCATCGCATTGACGTCAACGTCCTAACTGTGCCCAGGGGAACAACCAACGATTGAGCCACTTGAACCCCAGGTCGCTGACCAAGCCAATCAAGCCAATCACGATGATGCCAAAGATGATCTGGTCGGTGGCCAGCAGCGCCTGGCTGTCGGTGATCATGTGGCCGATGCCGGTGGACGCGCCAATCAGCTCGGCCACGATCACATAGGTCCAAGCCCAGCCCAGCACCATGCGAAGAATCTCGCAAATCTCGGGAGCGGCGCTGCGAATCAAGACGCGCTTGACGATGCCTGAATCGGTGCAACCCAGCGTGTAGGCGGCTTCTACCAAGTCGCGCCGTGTGTTGCCTACGGCGACGGCGATCATCAACACCAACTGGAAGAAGCTGCCGATAAAAATGACCGACAGCTTTTGCGCCTCGCCAATGCCTGCCCACAAAATCAGCAGTGGAATGAATGCACTGGCGGGCAGGTAGCGGGCGAAGGAAACAAACGGCTCAAAAAAAGCCTCAATCGGTTTGTAGGCGCCCATCAGCACGCCCAGGGGCAGTGCGATGGCGGCAGCGATGGTGAAGCCGCCGACAACACGCCATACCGTCCAGCCGATGTCCCAGCCAAAGCCCATTGTGGTGAGCAAGATCCACCCGGACTTGAGCATGGTCAGCGGGTCAGCCAGGAAGGTTTTCGACACCAACCCGCCGAAGGTTACGCCCGCCCAAACTGCCGTGAAGAGGATGAAAAACGAAACACCCAGCGCTACGCGTGTGCCGGGTGCGACGGGTTTGAGCGGTGTCATGCAGTCAAGAAGTCAACCAATGGCTATTTTAGGAAGCGCGTGTCGGCTAGTTTCGACATGTCGGGCAGGGCCTTCACAATGCCGATTTCCATCAACAGGTCTGCAGCCT
>JANNFW010000807.1:0-1877 GCA_031380235.1 Rhodoferax sp.
TGACGATGCCCGCACCGCGTCCATCCAGCGAACCAGTCGCCTTTTCGAGCACCATCACATCATGGCCCGCGCGCAGCAGCATATTGGCCGCCATCAAGCCGCCCAATGAACCACCGACTATCGTGATGGATGCCATCAGACCATCGCCTCTTTTTCGCCGGCTGGGTAGTTCAGCTCAATCACGATGCCACTGGGGTCGTCCAAAAACACCTGATGCAGCCCAATCGACGGCACCGCGCGCTCCCGGCACGGCACGCCCAGTTTTTCGAGATGCGCAAGCATGGTGGCAAGCCCAGTGGTCATCAAGGCGATGTGATCGACCGCTCCCGAACCATGAAGCTTGGTCTCGTCCATCTCACCCAAATACTGCTTCAACCCGTCGGGGTTATTCTTGTCAATACCGATGATGTGCACCATGGCATTGGCCACCTGAGCGTGGTCGCCGTTGTACATCCACAGGCCTGGGAAGGGGAAGTCAGGGCGCGGCCCCACCGTTAACCCGAGCACCGTTTCGTAAAAACTGCGTGTGGCCACCATGTCTGTGGTGCGAATGGAGAAATGGTTCAGTGAAAGTGCCATGGTGTAGCTTCCTTGGTCGCTGCGCCGTGGGCACGTGTCCGCAGCGCAGTCTGTTTCTTTTCAGGCGCGTTGACCAACTCGGCAAGCGCCAGTAGGTAGCCGCGCACGCGGTCATGGATGAACATTTGATCAAACGGATGATCATTTTGCGCGACCCCTGGCACACCCAATGCATCCAGCCCATGGCCATAAACCCAGCGGCGGATGCCCATGTAAAAAATGCTGCCATGCAGGCCCATCAGCAGCTCCAGCTCGCGTTGGGTGGGCTTGCCCCGTCGGGTCAGCCCGCAATATTTACGGCTTTCCCGCACGGCACGGGGGAACAGTTTGTCGCCCAACAGCGCGAAATAACGATCGGTGATGTAGCGGTCACTCAAACCCGAAAACACGAACACACGCACCCAGTCGCGCTGCAAAATCACACGGGCATAGTCCGTGTAAAAGCGCGTGAGCTTGGTCTCGACGTCCAACTTTTTATCGTCCAGCAGGGTCTCCCACTCAGGCTGCCAGCGGGCAGCGAACAGGTCGGTGTAAACGCGCTCGATCAGGGCCTGTTTGGTGGGAAAGTAGTGGTACATCAAGGTGTGGGTGATACCCAGGCTTTTGGCCAAGTCACGCAGTTGACCTTGCAACCCATGCTCGGAGAAAAAACGCACAGCTCCTTCCACAATAAGACGCTCGCGCTGCTGCGGGGGCAGACGTTTCTTCGGCGATGTCGAATCAACAATCATCAGAATTGGGGTTATTACGGATGGAGGCTTTTGAAAGGATGCGAGATAGTAATGTTTTATTTACCGTTTGGTCAATTAGACCTGCATCAGGACTTACCCGAAGCCGTCTACATCCATCAACGAGAACACAAAAAGGTTTGGCATGGAACTCAATGGCAGCGTGACCATTCCCGCATCAATCGACGCTGTCTGGCTCGCGCTGAACAACCCCGAGACACTGCGCCGCTGCATCCCCGGCTGCGAAGAGGTGCGCCAGATATCGCCTACCGAGATGCACGCCCGTGTCGCCTTGCGCATGGGGCCAGTGCGCGCGACATTTGTGGGCAAAGTGCTGCTGACCGACGTGCGCGCACCTTCAGGCTGCACATTGAATTTTGAAGGCTCGGGCGGCGGTGCGGGCTTTGCCAAGGGCAGCTCGGTGATTGCATTGACTTCGGTGCCCGGTGGCACGCAATTGAACTACACCACGCAAGCGTCCGTCGCGGGTAAACTTGGGCAGATCGGTGGGCGCCTGATGGATGCGTCTGCCAAGCAACTGGCAGATCGATTTTTTGCCGCGTTCAAGGC
>JANNFW010000006.1:0-10334 GCA_031380235.1 Rhodoferax sp.
GCACACCGCGCTGGCCGCGCAGGGCAGCCCGTGGGCCGATGCGCCGCTTGAACGCCTTAAAGACAAAGGTCTGGCGCACGACCATGTGCGCCTGTGCGGCACCGGCGTGCTGGCCCGTATTCCGAAGCAGAGCCAGTTGCAGCTTGGTGCACATGACAATCTAACCTACCAGCGCGCTTGCTTTGAACGCGCCAGTGCTGCGGGTCATGCGCCGCATCTGCGTGGTGTGCTGCCGCCCAGTGCGCAATTGCCCCGCGGCGCGCTGCTCGTGGAAGAAATCATTGGCCGCAACGCCGTACTGCCGGGCGACCTGGCGTTGATCGTGCGGGCGCTTGCATCGATCCATGCGCTGCCGCTGCCTGCAGTGGCAGATCGGCATCCGCTGATCAACGCGTCGGACCCGCTGCAGGCGATGCTGGACGAGGTGTCTGAGCAGGCGCGGCATGTACCAGCTGCTGCGCTGGGCAGCCAGGTTGAGTCCGTCATTCAGGCGGAGCTGGCGCGGCTGCGCAACGCATGTGCGCAAATCGCCCGCCCGCCACGCCACCTGATTGCGTTTGATGGGCATCCAGGTAACTTCATCATCCGGGGCAGTGGCGGCTCGCAAGGTGATTCCCAAGCCCGGGCGGTACTGGTCGATCTCGAAAAATGTCGCTACAGCTATCCCAGCCTGGACCTGGCGCACGCCACGCTCTACACCTCTACCACGTGGGACCTTGATTCCCACGCCGTGTTGGAAGTGGCGGATGTTGTAGCCGCTTACACGACTTGGTCCCATGCAGTAGGTGCCCCTGCGGCAGACGCTGCGCTGGCTTGGCATGTGCCGCTGCGTCGCGCCATGTGGTTGTGGTCCATCACGTGGTGTGCCAAATGGCGAGCGCTGTCGGGCCTGGCGGCGCACACCACAACCGATGGTGAAGATTGGTCCACAGAAAACAGTGACGGCGCACTGGTGGCTCACGTGCGCGACCGGGTAGACCATTACCTCATGCCCACGGTGGTGGCGCAGGTTCTGACGGAGTTCGACGCGCTGGATCAGGCGCTGCGGTGATTTTGAATTGGCGTATCGTCATGCCGGTGCTCAATGAGGGCGACACATTGCAGCAAAGCTCGCTCGCACTGCGACCCCTGCGCCGACGCGGTGCCGAACTGGTGGTGGTGGACGGCGGCAGTACCGACAATACCTGGGCACTGGCCCGGGCGCTGGCTGACACCGTGCTACTTTCACCGCGTGGGCGGGCCGCGCAGATGAATGCGGGTGCGAAGGACTGCCGCGCCGATGTGCTGCTGTTTTTGCATGCCGATACCCAATTGCCACCGGATGCCGACCAGCTGATTGCTCAGGCGATTGCATCAGGATACGCGTGGGGCCGTTTCGACGTGCGCATTGACGGCCCGCACCCGATGCTGCGCGTCGTTGAACGCCTGATGAACCTGCGCTCGCGCCTGACCGGCATCGCCACCGGTGACCAGGCGATGTTTGTGCGGCGCGAGGTGTTCGAACGGCTCGATGGCTTAGCCGATGTGCCGTTGATGGAAGACATTGAATTGTCAACGCGCCTGAAAAAACTGGGCCCGCCTGCTTGCATCAAAGTACCCGTGACCACCTCGGCCCGCCGCTGGCAGCAGCACGGTGTAGGGCGCACCATCGTGCTGATGTGGCGGCTGCGTCTGGCGTATTTTCTGGGCACTAGCCCGAATGCCCTGGCGCTGCGCTACGGCTATGCCCACAGGGCCGAACCAACCGCCGCCGCGCTGGCAATCCTCGCCAAGGCCCCGGTGCCCGGCCTGGCCAAAACCCGGCTCATCCCACTGCTGGGCGCTGGCGGTGCCGCGCGTGCGCAGCGGCGTTTTACGCTCAATACTTTGCATGTTGCGCACCAGACGCTTGGGGCCGTCACGCTGTGGTGCGCACCCGATGACATGCACCGTTTCTTTCGCGCGTTGCGCCGCGTCAATCGCACGGTCTGCATCAACCAGCCGCCGGGCCACATCGGCGCGCGCATGCTGCATGCGTTCGAGCAACACTTTGCTGACCATACAAAACTTCCCTTGCTGCTGGTCGGCACCGATTGCCCGCTGCTTGCACCCGGCCACTTGCAGCAGGCCGCACAGGCGCTGAAAGAGCATGACTTAGTGCTGATCCCCGCAGAAGACGGCGGCTATGTGCTGATCGGCATACGGGTACTGGTGCCCCAGGTGTTTGAAGCTATCGCCTGGAGCACGCCGCACGTCATGGCGCAAACCCGCGACCAGCTCCGCCGCGCGGGAGTGTCGTGGTTGGAGTTGCCAACGCTGTGGGACGTGGACGAACCGGCTGACTGGCAGCGGCTGCAACGGGTGTTCGAGCAACCCCCTCTAGCCATCACCTCAGCGCGACCGATGAAAGCACCACCATGATCCATTTCCCGCAACACGATGACGCCTGGTACCGCACCCGCCTAGCACCCCCACAAAGCCAAAACAACCGCCCACGCGTCGTCATCGACACCGACGCCGCCAACGAGATTGACGATCAGTTCGCGCTGGCGTGGGCGCTGCTCTCCCCCGCACAGCTTGACGTGGTGGCCGTCTACGCCGCGCCGTTCTCATTTGCGCATCGACGTGCGGCCTTGCCTCAGGCACCCTTTGACGCGCCACCATTCAACCCGCCCGCCATCGGCATGCAAAGAAGCTACGATGAAATCATCAACGTCTACGACAAGTTGGGGCTGCCCTCAGCCGGGCGCGTGTGGCGCGGCAGTGCGGGTTACATGCCATCGGCCAACGAACCGCTGCGCAGCGACGCGGTAGACCACCTGATTGCCACCGCGCGCAGCAGCCCGTCAGACCAGCCGCTGTACGTGCTGGCGCTGGGCTGCGTCGCCAACATTGCCAGCGCCTTGCTGCTGGCCCCCGACATCGTTGACCACATCGTGGTGGTGTGGACCAGCGGCTTTCCGTCGCACGCGCCGCACGCCAACAACTCGTTCAACCTGGAGCAGGACTTGCCCGCCAGCCAGTGGCTGCTGGACAGTGGCGTGCCGCACATCTACCTGCCCGGCTACCACGTGGGTGCGCAACTGCGGCTGTCGCTGCCCGAGGTGGAGCGCTATGTGCAGGGCCGTGGCCCCATCGGCAACTACCTGCACCACCTGTTCACCCACAACCCGCTGTGGCCCCTGCTGGGCACCGACGGCAGTAAGCCGCACAGTTGGGTGATCTGGGACGTCATCAACATCGCGTGGATGATCAACCCCCAGTGGGTGCCCAGCGAACTGGTGCGCACGCCGCGCTTGGACGCAGAACGGCGCTGGGTGCCTGATGCTGGGCGACACTTGATGCGCGAGGCTTATGGGGTGCAGCGGGATGGGATTTTTAACGACCTTTTTGCGAAACTGGATGTGCTGGGGTAATGATCTAACCTGCGGCTATGCTGCTTCATTTGGAGTCAAACAAATGCGAAGCGGGTCGTCCGCGTTCTACGTGTGCCCAGAAGCAGCAAACTTCCACTCCCCCTAGAGTTGGATGGTGCTCACGTCTTGTGCGTGATCGGCACGGAAGTGTTTACGGCCTACGTAGTCAGCAAAAACGGGCCGGTGTTCATGAAGCTGATCGAAAAAGCCTTTGGGACCGATGTCACCACGCGGACTTGGGAGACGGTCAGGAAGTGCGCGTCTGCATGAACCAGCGCCTGGCCCGTGCGCCAGTGGGCTCAGCCAGATGTGAACTCATCTGCACACTGGAAGCGAAGGCTTTCCTCTGAGAGCAGTGTGCTATATTATAAATAGCTATGAGTCTATATTATCAGAGAGCTAGAGGCTCAAAATATTACAAATTAGTTGTTTTTCCGATTGCCAGTGTATTTTGTTAACCTGTAGGTTTATTTTTCGACGCAATCCGCCGTGATAATCGAGCGCTACAGCAACCCGTCAAAAACAGAGGAAGACAACATGACCCATCACATTAACCGCCGCACTGTGCTCGGTGCCAGCGCCACCTTGGCCAGCGTCGCCCTGCCCGCTTTCCCCGCTATGGCGCAAACCAAACAGGTACTGCGCATCTCCACTCCCGCCGTGCCCGACGACTGGCACGCCAAGATGTGGACGGTGATGAAGGACGAACTGGAGAAGACGGCACCAGGCCAGTTTGATGCGCAGATCAACCTGAACGCATCGCTCTTCAAGCAAGGCACCGAGCCTGCGGCGATGGCGCGCGGCAACTTAGAAATGTCATCCATCTCGGCGTTTGACATTGCCAAGCTGGTACCTGAGTTTTCGGTGTTCACTGCGGGCTACGTGATTCGCGACCCGGAGCATTTGATGAAGGTCTTCAGCGGGCCGATCGGTGAAGAATTATTCAAGCTGGTGAGCGAGAAGATGGACATCACCATCCTGTCGCCGATTTACCTGGGCACACGCCAGCTCAATCTGCGCGATCTGCGAAACGTCAAAACACCCGCTGATTTGAAAGGCGTCAAGCTGCGCATGCCCGGCAGTAAAGAGTGGTTGTTTTTGGGCGAAGCCCTGGGTGCTACGCCCACACCACTGGCGTTTGGCGAGGTCTATCTTGGCCTGAAGACGGGCACGATTGACGGCCAAGACAACCCGCTGCCCACGGTGCGCAGCGCCAAGTTTTATGAGGTGACCAAGCAGCTCACGCTCACCAGCCATCTGGTCGATGGCATCTTCATCAGCGTCTCCAACAAGATGTGGAACGGCTTGAGCGCCGATCAAAAAGCCAAACTCAAAGCGGCCGCACAAGCCGCTGCGAAGTACAACAATGACAACCGCATCGTCGATGAAAAGCAGATGGTCGATTATTTCAAGGCGCAGGGCCTGACCGTGACCACACCGGATGTCGATGCGTTTCGCAAATCGGTACAGGCGACTTATTTGAATTCTGAGTACGCCAAAGTTTGGCCCAAGGGGATTTTGGAACGCATCAACGCGACCCGCTAGACTGACTCCGTGCTGCACGGCCTCAAAGGCATCGCCAACTTGATCGGTGGTGGCCTGTTCCTCACGCTGTTCGTCGTTTTCATCGTTCAGATCACGGCCCGTTTTGGCTTGAACAAGCCCTTGCCGTGGACGGATGAGGCAGCGGTCATTCTCTATGTGTGGGTGATTCTGTGGGCTGCCGCCTTCATCGTGCCTGAGCGCGAGCACGTGGTGTTTGACTTGGTGTGGAACAGCGTCAATCAGCGCACCCGCCAAGTGATGAAGATCGTGGGTAATCTGTTGATTGGCGGCCTGGCGCTGGTAGGCCTGCCCGCGACGTGGGATTATGTGAAGTTCATGTCACGCGAGGGCTCGCCGGTTTTAGGCATCTCGTTCATGTGGGTGTTCATGCCGTTTGTGTTGCTGTTGGCGGCACTGGTTGTGCGTAGTGCTTTAAACATCTGGCGCGCTTTGCACGGCAGAGATCTCGAAGCTGAGTTGCGCGTATGAGCGTAGCGCTTTGGACACTCGCAGCGGTTTTGGTGGCGGGCATGCTGTTGCGCATGCCGATTGGTCTCTCCATGCTCGCCTCGGGCTTTGCTTATTTGCTGGTCAAGCGGCAGGACTTGGGGCTGGTGGCCGAGCAGGTGGGCAATGGGCTTTACAACAGCTACGTGCTGCTGGCGGTGCCGCTGTTTGTCTTCGCCGCCAACATCATGAACGCCGGCACGGTGAGCGAACGCATTTTTGACTTTTGCCGCATCTTGGTTGGGCGCATGCGCGGCGGGCTGGCGCAAGTGGACATTCTGGTCAGCGTGATTTTCTCGGGCATGAGCGGCAGCGCGATTGCTGATGCGGCTGGGCCGGGGCTGGTCACCATCAAGCAGATGCTCAAAAAACCCGAGTACACACGTGGCTTTGCGGCAGCCGTCGTGGTGGCCAGCGCCACGCTGGGGCCGATCATCCCACCCAGCATCCCGATGGTGATTTACGCGCTGGTGTCGGGAGCGTCTGTCGGTGCGCTGTTCTTGGGCGGCGTGGTGCCCGGCTTCATGATGGCGATTTTGATGATGATCGTGGTGCACTTCATCGCCGTAAAACGCAACATGCCGCGCGAGGCACCCGTGCCCCTGCGGGAATGGCCCGCCATCGTTTTCCGTGGAGCGCTGCCGCTGTCGATGCCGATCGTGCTCTTGGGCGGCATCTACTCAGGCGCGTTCACGCCGACTGAAGCGGCAGCCGTGGCAGCACTGCACGCGCTGATCCTCGCGACTGTTTTTTTCCGCGCGCTAACCTGGCGCAGCTTTTGGGGTGTGGTGATGGAATCAACCCGCGCCAGTGCCGTGATCACGCTCATTCTCGCGGGCTCGTTCATCCTTAACTACGCCTTTACAGCTGAGGGCGTGCCCCAAGCCATGGCACAGTGGGTGGATGGCCTGCACTTGAGCAAAACGCAGTTTTTGCTGATGGTCAATCTGATGTTTCTGGTGCTGGGCTGCTTTTTGGATGTCTCCGTGCTGCTGCTGGTCTTCGTGCCCATGCTGCTGCCCGCCGCCAAGCTCCTGGGTGTGGACCTGGTTCACTTTGGCGTGCTGGTGGTGCTGAACATGATGATCGGCCTGATTCACCCGCCGTTTGGCATGCTGCTGTTTGTCACCAAGGCGCTCACCGGCATTCCGATTGGCGAGATGATGAAGGAGGGGTGGCCGTTTTTGGTGATGCTCTTGCTGCTGCTGTTGGCGCTGACCTTGTTCCCGCAAATCGTGCTGTGGCTGCCGCAGACGATGGGGTATGGGGGGAAGTAGCGTGGTCGCAACCTGAAGCCAACTTTCAGAGAAAATTAACCTGCAAGTTAATCTGAGTCGAAAATCAGCAGTTTTCAACCAGTTTCAGAATAGATTAAAGCCCTAGCTCTCGTATTTATTGCACAGCGAGCTATATATTATATAGCGCTACGGGTAGCATAAGACAAACAAAAGGGTTAGTAGCCGATAAGCTACTAACCCTTGTCATTACTGGTGCGGCTGGCAGGAATTGAACCCACGACCCCTTGGTTCGTAGACAACTCAGCCGACTCGCCAAAGGCCTAATGAAATCAACGACTTAAGCAACACAATTCATACTATTGAAGCGGCAGAATGCCGCTTGTAAGCCGTTGATTAAATTGAAATCAGTTTCAGCCAATCGTATAAATTTCAAGTCATCCCGCGACCATCGGCCCCACTCGCCGCTTCGCTTGCGTGTGCCTCGCTGGTCTGCAAGCCAGCACTCTTCATCCAGCGTGCCAATAAATATCCAGGCACTTAATGATCACTCTTCGCATCACCCTCGATGCACCCGCCCAGCACAAATCTTTCCACTAAGGAACGAGGGTGCCCGTCGTTCTGAGCCTGTGCGTCGCTTCTGGTGCATCTGAACCAAAACATTCAGTTTCCTCACCGTATCTCCTGATGCAGGTCATGCGTTTGCTTTCAGTGGGATCGGTTCTTTGAAGCGCCTACATAGCTTAGAACGTACTCAAGGTCTTCTCAGCCGCCAAGACTGGTAAACACACTGGACGCAGTTCAGACCCACTCCGGAGACCTGCATGGTTACTCATACTCAGATGGGGGAGTAGGGTGGCTTTCGGAGCCACTATGAGCCCTCACTTGAAGTTTAGTAGGGTTTGAATGGTGCCTGAGGTCAGCGAACTGTACTGAGTTCAACTCAATCTGTGAGTGTTACGCCTAACCCAACACAAACCAAAACGACTTGAGTTGTCTTCAGGTGTCTTGGATTCAACTCAACAGTAGATTGCAGAAGCACTCCGTGCTTGGCTGTGGTCTATTGAAAGGAATGAAGCTGACTAGAAATCAACTGTCTTAGAGATCTCAGTCATCTCAGTAGATCTCAGTCATCTTAGTAAACCTGAGTCAAACTCAGTTGATCTCAGGTGTCCTCCGGACACTTGAAGACAATTGGAGAGGGGATAAGAAATATTTTACTGAATGTAACTCAGATTACCGGTTCCCACCGGCACTTGACGAAATAAATGCAATTACGCAGCTGGCAGGTGCCCATCCGGGCACTTCTGTGGAATTCGGCGCAACAAAGTTGCTAGAAAACAGATGCCCTCCGGGCATGCTGGCGAAAATCAAGTCTCGAACCAAGAAACAAAATCGGTAGATCTAACGCAGCACTCCAAAGTTTTTTAGTCGCAGGGTTGGGGAAATTTTGAAAAATAGGTACGAAGGCAGCACTGAAGAATCTACACACAAAATCCGAAGTACCCCCCCCTCTACTCTGCCTAAGAAATTCCTTGGCCTTCGGCCATGCATTGGTAAGTCGTAGATCGGTTAAGGATTAGCTCCCTGATCCGCAAAGCAGCCTATCGTCAAGCCTCTGGCTTGGCTCAACCTTCCTTTGGGAGGGTTGAATTTTTCAAACCACACATCACACACTCGGGACAGTCAGTGCAGGTAGACGACCTACTGGTAACCGCCAGCAGTAGTGCAGCGATCTCCTAAAACCAGGTCAATCGCAGCATTTCAGCAAAGCGATACAGCGCCGATATTACTTAACCATTGGTTCTCCAAATCACAGCGCGCGGTCCCCGCGCCTTTGTGAACTGCTACAGAAGTCAGAGGCACATCTGGCAGAGCACCACATGATTCGAACAAGTGGTCAGCATGCACACTGACAGTCACTGGAAGCTCGCGCTCCAAGCTCTCATCCCCCAGCCAAACGTACGTCGGCCGACGTCTTTAGGCCGGGTTGTGTAGGTCGCAGCCTCAGCTGAGCACTAGCCATCTCTCAACGTCTTACAAGAACTTCTCCAAGCATTGGGAGAAGTATTAGAACTTTCCCAGAACTTCTATAGAAGTTCTTCAGCAGCCTCTGACGATGTACTGACTCCTGCGAATCAGCCATTTCGGCTGGTGTCACCCGATAAAGCGACTTAAACCCAAACCACTCAACCCCTAACCCATAACCCAAAGAAAACCATGAACTTCACCACCCACCACAACACTCCGCCAGACTCGTTCTCGGCTGCCCCACCAAAAGACTCAACGCAGATCGATTTTCAGGCAATGTTTCTGTTGCTACCGCAAAGCGTCGAGCGGAGTCTGAGGCAGCAGGGATTTTCCACACCGATTCCGAGTCTCGACACGGCGTGGTACATGCAAACCTTGGACCGTCGCTTTGACGCGAAGTTAATGAAAGTCAGCCCAACTCCAGGCAAGTCCACAGACTTGATCCGATTAAAAATTCAAGAGTCCCTGAAACGCCGCAGTACAAAGTCACTTGCTGTGCATCTGTATATCACCGAACTTCTCAAGTTGATCGAGATGCTCGCTACTAGCCAAGCCAGCACTCGAGGTCACGCACTAAAGGTCGCCTGAACAGCCTCATCCCACATCTCTTGTGCATGGCTAGGTAGCCACATGGTTCACGACCCCTCAGATCCTCTCCTCAATCAACTTGCGCCCACTTCTGTGGGCGTTTTACTTTCAAACCAAATGATTTCATCAACCCAATTCACCCGCTATGGCGTTCAAGCGCCTTGGCTCGGCAGTTACCACCCCTTTAGTCGATTTTTGGACTGTCAAGTTCGCCCCAACTGTTTCACCACGCGCGCCAAGCAGGTCTCCGCACCATGAACAGTACCTTTCTAGAGCAGCAGGAAATCAACAGCCTCACAAACAAGCTACGACGTGGAGCACAAGCCTGTGCGCTACGTGCGATGTGCATTGAACACAAGGTCCGTCCCGACGGCAGCATTGCCATCCTCAGATCCCACGTCCTAAACGTGTTCGGTGGAGAGCCGGCTGTTGAGCGCACGAAAAGACAAAAAGAACCTGGCCCGAACTGGGCCGCCATTTAACCTAACACCACCATCACCATGCCAAAACCTCGCAAGAAATCAAATCAAGGACTGCCACTCCGGTGGCGCGAAATCAAAGGTACATACTATTATTCCGTGCCCAAAGGGCTGGAGTCGCTGTGGGACGGGAAACAGCTCTTTCGTCTAGGAGAAAAACTTCACGAAGCATCCAAAGTCTGGACTCAACGTATGGCCCAGGTGGGGGGACCAACAGATGTAATTAACATAGGTCAACTTCTGGATCGCTATCAGCGTGAGGTCATCCCAGGCAAGTCCGCTGCATCGCAATCCAGCAACAGAAACCAGCTGCCAAAGCTACGTGAGGTGTTCAGCAATATGCCACTGCTTCCCTTCAAGCCACAACTCATCTATCAGTACGTGGACCAGCGCAGTAAGAAGAAGGTAGACCCAGTGACCGGCAAGGTTACAGGGGGAAAGATTGCTGCTCACCGGGAGGTAGAGTTGCTGTCGCACGCGTATACCAAGGCAGTCGAATGGGGCTACATTGATCGACACCCATTCAAAGGTGAAGTTCGGCTACAGGGCGAAGC
>JANNFW010000111.1:0-3312 GCA_031380235.1 Rhodoferax sp.
GTGTCGTCACCTTCGCCGGGGCGCTCGACCTTGATCACATCGGCACCCAGATCCGCGAGCATCTGCGCGCAGTAAGGGCCAGCGAGCACGCGGGACAGGTCTAGGACTTTGAGGTGGTCTAGCGCGCCTTTTGTGATCGTCATAGATTGATCGATACCCTCAATTCGCAAACGCCGCAATACCCGTCTGTGCGCGCCCCAAAATCAGTGCATGAATGTCGTGCGTGCCTTCGTAGGTGTTGACCACTTCCAGGTTGACCAGATGGCGGGCCACGCCGAACTCGTCGCTGATGCCGTTGCCGCCCATCATGTCGCGCGCCAGGCGGGCGATGTCGAGTGCTTTACCGCAGGAGTTGCGTTTGAGCAGAGACGTCACTTCGACCGACGCGGTGCCATCGTCTTTCATCCGGCCTAAGCGCAGGCAACCTTGCAGGCCCAGCGCGATCTCGGTCTGCATGTCGGCCAGCTTTTTCTGGATGAGCTGATTCGCGGCGAGCGGGCGACCAAACTGTTTGCGATCCATCGTGTACTGGCGCGCGCGAAACCA
This sequence comes from Rhodoferax sp., assembly GCA_031380235.1. Classification (GTDB taxonomy): domain Bacteria; phylum Pseudomonadota; class Gammaproteobacteria; order Burkholderiales; family Burkholderiaceae_C; genus JANYCG01. Next base: position 547 of record JANNFW010000111.1, read on the forward strand.
GCAGTCTTCGGCCGCACCCAAAGCACCCCAGGCAATGCCGTAGCGAGCAGAATTCAAACAGGTGAACGGCCCCTTCAAGCCCTGCACGTCGGGGAAGGCATTCTCTTCGGGGCAAAACACGCCATCCATCACGATCTCACCTGTGACCGAAGCGCGCAAACCCACCTTGCTGTGAATGGCTGGGGCGCTCAGGCCTTTCATGCCTTTCTCAAGAATGAAACCGCGAATCGGGCCGAGTGTTCCAGTTTCAGAAACCTCTTTGGCCCAGACCACAAACACATCGGCCATGGGGCTGTTCGATATCCACATCTTGGCGCCACTCAACTTGTAGCCGCCTGCCACTTTTTGCGCACGGGTGACCATCGAGCCGGGGTCGGAGCCGTGGTCAGGCTCCGTCAAGCCAAAGCAGCCAATCCATTCGCCGGTAGCAAGTTTGGGCAAGAACTTCTGCCGTTGCACTTCAGTGCCAAAATCAAAAATCGGCACCATCACCAACGAGCTTTGCACGCTCATCATTGAGCGGTAGCCCGAGTCCACCCGCTCGACTTCGCGTGCTATCAGGCCGTAGCAAACGTAATTCAGCGCCGGGCCACCATAGGCCTCGGGAATGGTGGGCCCGAGCAAGCCCAGCTCTCCCATCTCGCGGAAGATGGCGATATCGGTGGTGCCTTCGCGAAACGCTTGGGTGACGCGTGGCAGCAGTTTGTCGTGGCAATAGGCAGCGGTTGCATCGCGCACAGCGCGCTCATCATCGCTGAGTTGGGCATCGAGCAGAAACGGGTCTTGCCAGTTGAATCGGGATTGAGTCAAAAAAATCTCCTGTGCCGAGGTGGCAAACGCTAAGTGCCGAAAAATGCCGGATTTTGTCGAAATTTTTTACAATTGGCTCGCGTAATGAATTGTAAAAAATGTGCAAGCTATTGAAAACAAAAGAGTAATTTCCCTTTTTTAATTGTGGCTTGATTTTTGCTTATTGTCCCCGCCTGGTCGGTTTTCAAATGTTGTTCTACTAATTTGGAGGTTTTCATGATTCTAAAACTTAAACACATGGGTGCGGCGATTATGCTTGCATCCGGCTTAATGTCCGTCAGCGCGCATGCGTCGCTCACGGCTTTTCAAACGTTCACGGGCACCGTGGGTGTCTCGACCGACGGTTTTGGCTCCACCTCTCAAGCCGGTGTCATTTCAGCGTTGGTTCCGGTCGGTTCGACGGTGATCGCGGCTTATTTGTACACCTCCACTTTTGCAGCCAGTCTTGCCGGCGTGGGTGGCACACTGCAAGGCAATGCCGTAACGTATACCAGCTTAGGCACCAACAATGCCTCCAGCGTATTGACGGCTGGCCGCGCGGACGTGACCAGCATCGTCAAGCCCTTGATTGACGGCGGGCCGGGTGGCGTTTACAACTTCAACGTGACCGAGACGTCGAGCGTGCAAGACGGCGAGGCCTTGGTTGTGGTGTACAGCAATGGCGCACTGGCTATTGGAACAATTGGTATTCTTGACGGGTTTTCCGCTTCGTCTGGGGACTCCACCGCCATCAACTTTGCCGCCGGGCTGAACCCGCTTGCGCCCGGCTTCAAGGCAGAGATGTTTTTGGGCATTGGCTTTAGCTGCTGCTCACAGCAATCTACAGTCACCGTCAACGGCACCACCATCACGACCACCGCTGGTAACAACGATGACGGCGTGGGTAGTCTTAGCAATGGACAACTGATCACAGTGGGTGGTTTTGATGACCCGATCAGTGGGTTCCTTCCCTCTTACGCAAACGACCATGAGCGTTACAGCCTGACGCCCCAAATCACTGCGGGTGACACTTCCATTGCCATCAGAACACTGAACCCGTCCAGCGACGACAATATTTTCTTGGCGGTGTTTGACGTATCGGGCATTGCGTTTATCAACGAGCCACCCAATGGTGTGCCAGAGCCTGGCTCTTTGGCGCTGATGGGCTTGGCCTTGGCCGCAGTTGGATTGCAGCGCCGTCGCGACAAACGCGCTTGAAGGCTCAGGCTGCGAGGGCGCGTCATGCGCCCAAGCCGCCCCGGCCAAAATATCAAAAGCCCCTGCAATCGCCGGGGCTTTTTCGTTGCATCGTCGTAAGATGCTGCAACACCTTTGCGAAAGCTTGCCTATGTTGATACGCCGCCAACAATCCGCCTTTCTTGCAGCCAACCTGATGGTAGGACTGTTGATTCAAGTCAGCCTTGCAACGGCCAACCCAGTGGTGCGTGGCGCGCAAACTCCACAAGCGGGCATCGCACCACAGGGCGAGGAGAACACGCCGGCCGCGGCAAAGTACAGGTTGGGTCTGGCTGAACAGCTCAAAGGCAATTTGACCGCAGCAAAGCAGCAGTTCAAAGCCGCTTTGGCTCTGAATGAGAACTACGTCCCAGCGTTGATTGCCATGGCGGGCCTGTCATTGGTGGAAGGGTCGCGGGTTGAAGCTGAGCAGTACTTAAAACGCGCTGAAGCCTTGGAGCCCGCATCCGCCAGCGTGCATTTGGCCTGGGGTCGCCTGCATCAGTCGCTGGGAAGGGCGGTGCTTGCCGAGGCGTCGTTCAAACGGGCGCGGGATATCCTGCCCACAGCCACGGCGCCGCTGATCAGTTTGGGCGAGTTCTACTTGCAACAACCGGGGCGGCAGCCGGAGGCCCTGCGCACCTTTCAAAAAGCCTGCGAGTTGGAGCCCAACAATCGATTTGCACAGTATTTTCGAGGTGTGGCCGCAGCGGCAGCTGGCCAGCGCGAAGAGGCCGTGTC